>WFUK01000370.1 GCA_015485015.1 Paracoccaceae bacterium
ACGTCCACGAGGGCGAAATTCTGGCGTTGCTGGGCCGCAATGGCGCGGGCAAAACCTCGACCCTGCGCACCATCGCGCGGCTGGCTGACCCCGAGCTGAAGCAGGGCGAAATCTGGCTGGATCATCAGCCGGTTCACGAGATGAAAAGCTATCAGGCCTCGCAGGCGGGCATTGGCCTTGTGCCGGAAGATCGCCGCATTATTCAGGGTTTGACGGTGGAGGAAAACATCCGGCTGGCCCAGATCGCGCCGCCGGTTGGCTGGTCGGTCGAGCGGATTTTCGAGCTATTCCCACGGCTTAAAGAGCGGCGCAAGCAGATGGGCACCACGCTTTCGGGCGGCGAACAGCAAATGCTGGCCATTGGCCGCGCCCTGGCCCGCGATCTCAAGCTTTTATTGCTGGACGAGCCTTACGAGGGCCTCGCCCCGGTGATTGTGCAGGAAATCGAGCGCACGCTGCAAGAAATCCGCGAGCTGGGCATTACCACCATTATCGTTGAGCAAAACGCGGTCGCGGCGCTAAAACTGGCGGATCGTGCGGTAATTCTCGATACCGGCAATGTGGTTTTTGACGGCACAGCGCAAGAGGTGCTGGACAATGCCCAGCTTCGCGAAGAATATCTGGCAATCTAATATAACAACAGGATCAGGGCTATGACCGAAACACATATCCACTCGCCATCGGCTAAAACCGTCGCGCGCGCGCATATTGATGCCGCAAAGTATAAAGAAATGTATGCCGCCTCGATCGCGGACCCGGATGCATTCTGGGGCGAGCAAGCCCGCGAGCGGCTGGATTGGATCACACCGTTTACCAAGGTGAAAAACGCCAGCTTTGATTATGATAACCTCTCGATCAAATGGTTCGAGGATGGCGAGCTGAATGTCTGCGCCAATTGTGTGGACCGCCATCTGGCCACGCGCGGCGATCAAACCGCGATCATCTGGGAGAGCGATGATCCAAGCGTGGACGCGAATATCAGCTATAACGAGCTGCATGAAAAGGTCTCCAAGCTCGCCAATGTCTATAAGGCGCTGGGGGTCAGCAAGGGCGATCGCGTGGTGCTTTATATGCCGATGATCCCCGAGGCCGCCTATGCCATGCTGGCTTGTGCGCGGATCGGCGCGGTGCATTCCATTGTTTTTGCAGGGTTTTCCCCCGAGGCCCTGGGATCGCGCATTTCCGATAGTGGTGCCAAACTGGTGGTGACGGCGGACGAAGCCCCGCGCGGCGGGCGCAATACGCCGCTGAAGGCCAATGTCGATGCAGCGCTGGAAATTTCGGGTGATGTAACGACGCTGGTGGTGGCGCGCACCGGGGCCGATACCGGCCTGAAAGCGGGCCGTGATTATGATTATACAGCCGAGATGGCCAAAGCGAGCGCCGATTGCCCGCCCGAGCCGATGAACGCCGAAGACCCGCTGTTTATCCTTTATACCTCGGGCTCTACCGGCAAGCCAAAAGGCGTGGTGCATTCCACCGGCGGCTATCTGCTTTATGCTTCGATGACCCATCAATATGTATTTGATTACCATGATGGCGATATTTACTGGTGCACGGCGGATGTGGGCTGGGTCACGGGCCACAGCTATATCGTATATGGTCCCTTGGCGAATGGCGCGACCACCTTGATGTTTGAAGGGGTGCCGACCTATCCTGACGCGGGGCGCTTTTGGCAGGTATGCGAAAAGCACAAGGTCAATATCTTTTATACCGCCCCGACCGCGATTCGCGCGCTAATGGCCAAGGGCGATGATTTTGTGAATGGCGCTGACTTAAGCCACCTGCGCACGCTGGGTTCGGTCGGCGAGCCGATTAATCCCGAAGCGTGGGAATGGTATTTTAATGTGGTCGGCAAGGGCAATTGCCCTATCGTCGATACATGGTGGCAGACCGAAACCGGCGGCATATTGCTAACGCCGCTGCCGGGGGTGAATGCGCTAAAACCCGGCGCGGCGATGCAGCCGTTTTTCGGCATCGAGCCAATTATTCTGGACCCGCAAACCGGTGTGGAAATCACCGAAACCGTGGCCGAGGGCGTGCTATGCCTGAAAGAAAGCTGGCCCAGCCAGATGCGCACGGTATTTGGTGATCCGGCCCGCTTCAAATCCGCCTATTTCGCCGATTACAAAGGCTACTATTTCGCGGGCGATGGCTGCAAGCGCGATGCCGATGGTGATTACTGGATCACCGGCCGTGTGGACGATGTGATCAACGTATCTGGCCACCGGATGGGCACCGCCGAGGTCGAAAGCGCACTGGTGGCGCATCCGAAGGTTTCCGAGGCCGCCGTGGTCGGCTTTCCGCATCCAATCAAGGGCCAAGGCATTTATGCTTACGTCACCCTGATGGGCGGCGAAGAATATACCGAAGAATTGCGGGTCGAGCTATCCAACTGGGTGCGCAAGGAAATCGGCCCGATTGCCAAGCCGGACCTGATCCAATGGGCGCCAGGCCTGCCCAAAACCCGCTCCGGCAAGATTATGCGCCGCATTCTGCGCAAAATCGCCGAAGATGATTACGGCGCGCTGGGCGATACCTCGACGCTGGCAGACCCTTCGGTGGTGGATGAGCTGATCCAAAACCGCATGAGCCTTTAGCATGTTTTCGGGGTTTGAAAGCCAGCGCATTCAAACCTCGGGCAGCGAGATATTTTTGCGCAAAGGCGGCTCGGGGCCGCCTTTGCTATTGCTGCACGGCTATCCGCAAACCCATGTAATCTGGCACAAAATAGCATCTCGGCTGGCGGAGCATTTCACCGTCATCGCGCCGGATTTGCGCGGCTATGGCGATAGCGCCAAGCCCGAGAGCGATGCCGAACACAGCCCCTATTCCAAGCGCGCCATGGCGCTGGATATGATAGAGGTCATGGCCGCGCTCGGCTTTGAGCGCTTCAAGCTGGTCGGCCATGATCGCGGCGGGCGGGTGGCGCATCGGCTGGCACGGGATTATGGCGCGGCGGTCGAGCGCCTTGCGCTGCTCGATATCGCACCCACCCTCGCCATGTATGACGCCACCGATATGGCTTTTGCCCGCGCCTATTATCACTGGTTTTTCCTGATCCAGCCCGAGGGGTTTCCCGAGCGCATGATCGGGGCTGATCCGGCGTATTATCTGGAAACCAAGCTGGGCGCATGGGGCCGCACGGGCGGCGCGATCACCCCTGAAGCCCACGGCGAATACCTGCGCTGCTTTACGCCCGATACCATCCATGCCAGCTGCGAGGATTATCGCGCCTCGGCGGGGATTGACCTGACCCATGATCGCGCGGACACCGAAAAGCTGAAAATGCCGCTCTTGGCGCTTTGGGGGGAGGCCGGCTTTGTCGGGGCGGCTTATGATGTGCTTGCCACTTGGCGCGCGGTGGCCGAAGATGTGCACGGGCAGGCGGTGCCGGGTGGGCATTTTTTGCCGGAAGAAGCGCCGGAGGAAGTGCTTTCGGCCTTGCTGGAATTTATGAAATAGGGATGGGTTATGTTTGCTTTGGTGCTAAAGGAAGACGGGTTTTCGGGGCAGGCAACAGGGCCGGCTATTACCGATGCGCGGGATTATCTGGAAGAAGCGGTGCTGCCAAAACCGGAGGCAGGCGCGGGGCAGGTGGTGATCAAGCTGCGGGTGGCCTCGGTTAACCCGTCCGACCTACACTACATAAAGGGCGAATACGGCCAGCCAAGGGTCAAGGGCGCGCCTGCGGGCTTTGAGGGCTGTGGTGATGTGGTCGAGGCGGGCGCGGGGGCCGAAGGGCTGCTGGGGCAGCGGGTGAGCTTTGCGGTTTCCAAGGGGGGATCGGGTGCGTGGGCGGAATATGCCATGACCGATGCGATGAGCTGCATTCCGTTGCGCGATGATATTTCGGATGAAGACGGCGCGGCGCAAATCGTTAATCCGCTAACGGCGATGGCGATGGTCGATCTGGCCGAAAAGGCGGGCGAGGCTTTTGTGATTTCCGCCGCCACCAGCCAGCTTGGCAAGCTGATGATCGGCTTGGCCAAGGATAAAGGGCTAAAGGCCATTGCGCTGGTCCGGCGGGCCGAAGCCATAGCGCCGCTAAAGGCGCTGGGCGCGACCACGGTGCTGGACATCACCGCGCCGGATTTTATCGCGGATTTCAGCAAAGCCAGCCGCGCGCTCAAGCCGCGCGTATTCCTCGATGCGGTGGCGGACCAAAGCGCCGAGCAGGTGTTTGCCGCCATGCCAAATGGCGCGCGCTGGGTGTGCTATGGCAACATGGGCGCGACACCGCCAACCTTGAGCCAAATCGGCCAGCTTATCTTTATGGACAAAAAGATCGAAGGATTTTGGCTGGCGCGCTGGATGCAAAAAACCGAACCAAGCGTGCAGATGCAGGTGGTGGCGCAGGTGCAGGAACGCTTTGCCGACGGCCGCTGGAAAACCGACATTTCAGCCCGGATTCCGCTAAAGCGAGTGCTGGCCGAGCTGGCTAGCGCAACGCGTGAAACCGATGGCAAGATAATGATTGAGGCTTAGTCAAAATACGTATTTCATGTCGCGATTACGACATAATCCAACATTTCGTTAACGATACCCTAATTGTATACTAACAACTTGCATTAATTTGTGGTATAACTTTAGGTGTATTAGTATCTATGGAGTGTTTTTAATGAGAGTTTATGCGCCACTGACTGCGGTCATGATCCTTTCGGCCTGCAATTTGCCTATGGGGGGATTTCGGATTAACCCGACTGATTCGCCCACCGCGTTTTCTGTTCCCACTGTGATTTCGGGGAATTGTGGCGCGGATCCATTGCAAGGGCTGCTGGGCCAACCCGAGAGCGCGCTGGCCAATGTAAGTCTGCCGGCCAATACCCGTATTATCCGGCCCGGCACCGATTTCACCAAAGACGCAAACCGTGGGCGCCTGAATGTCGGGATTTCCGCTTCCGGCACCATTGTTCATGTCGCTTGCGGATAGAATAATTGTAACACCGCCTTGCAAAAACGCCTAAAAACCAAGGGCGCTATTGCGAAGCGGCGTTTGCCAATGTTAGGGTATAGGTAACGCTAAAATTTCACTTTGTTACCGAGGGATACACCCATGAATGACCGCCCTTCCAGTATCGATTATGAAGGTCTCCTTTCTTGCGCTCGTGGCGAAATGTTCGGGCTTGGAAATCCGCAATTGCCGCTGCCCCCTATGCTGATGATGGACCGGATCACCGAGATCTCGGCTGATGGTGGCTCAAACGGCCAGGGCCATGTGGTGGCCGAGCTGGATATTAACCCTGATCTTTGGTTTTTCCCCTGCCATTTCGTTGGCAATCCGATCATGCCCGGCTGCCTTGGCTTGGACGGCATGTGGCAGCTTACCGGCTTTAATCTCGGCTGGCGCGGGATGAAGGGTAAGGGCATGGCGCTCGGCTCGGGGGATGTGAAATTCACCGGCATGGTGACGCCCAAAACCAAGCTCGTGCGCTATGAAATCGATTTCACCCGCGTGATCGACCGCCGCTTGAAGGTGGGCCGCGCCAATGGCAAAATGTTTGCCGATGGTGAATTGTGTTATGATGTGACCGACCTCAAAGTCGGCCTCTCGCAAGAATAATACCCTTTTGAAAGGAACACAGATGCGTCGTGTTGTTGTCACTGGTCTTGGGGTTGTCTCCCCGATCGGAAATAGTGCTGATGAGGTTTTGGCTTCGCTCAAGGCGGGGCGTTCGGGCGTTCAGGCCAACGCCGAAATGGCGGCGCGGGGCTTTCGCAGCCAGATCGCCGGCGAGCCGGATATCAACGTGGCCGAGCATATAGACAAGCGCGCCTTGCGGTTTATGGGGCGCGGCGCGGCTTATGCCTATATCGCCATGGGGCAAGCGATTGCCGATGCGGGGCTGACCGAGGCGGATATCTCCAACCCGCGCACCGGCTTGGTGGCTGGCTCTGGCGGGCCTTCGACCTCGGCGATGTTTACCGCACATCAGATCGTGCTGGAAAAGGGCGCGCCCAAGCGCATCGGGCCGTTTGCGGTGCCTAAATGCATGTCCTCCACCGTATCGGCCAATCTCTCGACTGCCTATAAAATCAAGGGCATCAATTATTCGATCACCTCTGCCTGCTCCACCAGCCTGCATTGCATAGGCTCGGCTTCCGAGCAGATCATGATGGGCAAGCAGGATGTTATGTTTGCCGGCGGCGGCGAGGAGCTGGACTGGACGCTTTCCTGCCTGTTTGACGCCATGGGCGCGATGAGTAGCAAATATAACGAGACCCCCGAAAAAGCCTCCCGCGCTTTTGATGCGGGCCGCGACGGCTTTGTGATCGCTGGCGGCGGCGGCATGCTGGTGCTTGAGGAACTGGAACACGCCAAAGCGCGCGGTGCCAAGATTTATGCCGAAGTCACCGGCTATGCCGCGACATCTGACGGCCATGATATGGTTGCCCCTTCGGGCGAAGGTGGCGAGCGGGCCATGCGGCTGGCGCTTTCCACCCTGCCCGAGGGCCGCAAGGTCGGCTATATCAACGCCCATGGCACCTCCACCCCTGTTGGCGATGTTGGCGAGGTCGAAGCGGTGCGCCGCGTGTTTGGCAGGGGAAATACCCCGCCGATCAGCTCGACCAAATCCATGACCGGCCATTCCCAAGGGGCGACAGGCGCGCTGGAAGCGATCTTTTGCTTGCTGATGCTGAAGGATGATTTCATCGCCCCCTCGATCAATGTCGAAACGCTGGACGAGGCGCTGGACGAGGCCGAGATCGCCACCGCGCTGGTGGAAAACGCAGGGCTGGATACCGTGATGACCAACAGCTTTGGTTTTGGCGGCACCAACGGCTCGATGCTGTTAAGCAAATTTGTGGAGTAAGCTAGAATGGCTGACCTGATGAAGGGCAAACGCGGGCTGGTAATGGGGGTCGCGAATAACCGCTCGATCGCTTGGGGCATCGCGCAAACACTGGCTGCCGAGGGGGCCGAGCTGGCCTTCACCTATCAAGGCGAGGCCTTTGGCAAGCGGGTGCGGCCCTTGGCCGAAAGCGTCGGTTCCAGTCTTGTGCTGGACGCAGATGTGCAAAGCGAGGAATCGCTCGATGCGGTTTTTGCGGCGCTGAAGGCAGAATGGGGGCAGATCGATTTTCTGGTCCATGCCATTGCCTACTCGGATAAAGAGGAGCTAAACGGGCGATTTATCGGCACCAGCCGCGCGAATTTCCTGAATTCAATGGATATTTCCTGCTTTAGCCTGATTGATCTATCGCGCCGCGCGGCCAAGCTGATGCCCGATGGCGGCTCGATCATTACCCTCACCTATTTTGGCTCCCAGCGCGTGATCCCTAATTATAACGTGATGGGCGTGGCCAAGGCGGCGCTGGAAAGCACGGTGCGCTATTTGGCCAATGATCTCGGCCAAGACGGTATTCGGGTGAATGCCGTAAGCCCCGGCCCGATGAAAACGCTGGCTGGTGCGGCCATAGGTGGCGCGCGCAAGGTTTATCGTCATACCGAGGAAAACGCGCCGCTCCGCACAAATGCCACACTGGAAAGCGTGGGCGGCACCGCGATGTATCTGATGTCGGATTACGGGGCGCATACCACGGGCGAGACGATTTTTGTTGATGGCGGCTATCATCTGATCGGCATGCCGCAGGCCGAAAACCTGTAGCAACTGTCTTCCGTCACGCCTCACTGGCGACATAGTCTTGGCCCTGTTTGAGCATGGCGTTTAGGATTATGACGAGTTTTCTTGCGATTGCTGTGATATCGACTTTGGTTGGCTTTCTTTTGTTTTGCAATCGGTTACGGAAGGATTTCAGCTTGGGATCATGGCGGCTGGCGATTTGACGGCGGGTGAGCTGGCCGAGTTCGGGGCGTTCTGCCAAAATAACCGGGCTTATGGCGGGACCGATGCCGGGCACAGTCTTCAGGCGTTTATCCTGTTACTTCAGGATGTTACCGCCCTCCACCTGCTGCTGAATAGCCGTGTTTGTCGTCATCAGGCGCTGGTGGAGCAGCGCCAGCACGGCCTCGATATCCTCGGCAATATCCGGCTGCGGCGCCTACTGCAAGCGGTTGTTTCGGCTCCGATCATCGAGGTCAGTAGCGGCCCGGGTTGACCCACACATAGGCGATTTTGCCATGGTGAAGGCCCCGAAAAAGGGGCGTTCATAGCCCCCCGAGGCCTCAAAAACCACGCAAACATCGCCAAGGTTATCGGCGAAATCATTGTAATTACAGAGCGTTACCAGCTGGCTGTGGTTGGTTTTCGGGTCAAACACATCAACCCGGTTTTGGCGATGTCAATGCCGATGAAATGTGGTATGGTCATGGCACTTATCCTTGTTCCGGGGGTGGGCTATTGCCTCTCGCCGCTCGGAAACACCCCCTCGGGCGGGTCCGCAATGATCTTTTTGGCCTTAAGATCCACCGTTGGCACATTTATCATGGTGAAGGGTAGCATCACCGGCTCCTTCAGGCCCTTGCCCGCGATTTCCAGAATATCCCCCGCGCCAAAATCC
>WFUK01000371.1 GCA_015485015.1 Paracoccaceae bacterium
GAAACCCCGCGCGCCTCGGGCCGCTCATATACATGCCCACCCACATCACCATGCGCGCCGGCAAACCACGCTTGCTCCAGCCGCCCATGCCAATTGGGCTGGCATTCCCACGGGATCGGCGCAAAAGCGCGGCGGTTTTCGTCGGCGGCCAGGGCCTGAAAGGCATTCCGGATGATCGGCGAAAGCTTATGGTCGTGAAATTCCGTGGCCATCGGTGCAAAATAGGAGAGCAGCGGCAGGTGCAGCCCAAGCGCCTTGACCGTATCCCACACCCCGATCATTTCTATTTCAACGGCGGGCTGGGAGAACTTCTTTTTGAACCGGGAGGATCGGGCATCATTAGCGCACTTTTTATAAAGCTTAAACGCCCTTTCAACCTTGTTTTTCTTCACATATTTTGGCCGGATCAGCCCGACCTTGGCGATCATCCCCGCGATTGAGCGCGCGGTATAAGCCCCGCGAGAAAACCCGAACAGGAAGATTTTATCGCCGGGCTGATAGGATTTCGCCAGCATGGTATAGCCATAGCGGATCGAGCAATTAATACCGTGGCCCGTTAAAACATTACCCCAGTTCATAACCCCCTTGGCCTGAATGCCGGGATCGTAATGCACCTCCACCTGAGGCGCGCGGCGCAGCAGCTTGTAGAGCAGACCGGCATTGGTCTCCTCGCCTCGTTTGATCCGGCTCAGGGTGCCGTCGATGATGATGACATGGGTGCGGGGCATGGGTCACTCGGGGGTTGCTTGCCTAGAATGTTGCTTGCCTAGAATATAGTCAGGAATTGCGAGAATTATAGCTTTGGGTGCGGCTTTTTGACCGAGCGTGTGAAATTGTGAAGGCGAGGGTGCGAGGGGTGAGGCATTTGCACGCTTGAAATGTGAGGATTTTACTATATTCTACTGTTATAAATAATAATACAAAAAGGGATATGAGATATGGGACTTCTTCGTAATCTACTGGCGCTGATCGGCGTTGCCGCTGTGGCCGCCATGGCGTATTTTGGGCCGGGGCTTTGGAAATACAAGGTGGCGTTTGACGGTTTTGACCCCAAAGCCTTTGAAACCTATAAGGAAATGGCGGATATTCTGGTCGAGACCGGCAATTCGGCGGCGGCCACGGTTTGGCGGGCCAAGGTGGCAGACGGGCTAACCTTTGACGAGGTTGATCAATCAATCCAGACCATCGCGCAGGAGCGCAACATCAAGGATGTGGGCTCGCTTCCCTTGGGCGATCAGGTCGAGGCGATGACGGGTGCGCCATGGCGGATTTTGAAGATCTATCTTTATTGCAACCCGCTGACCGCGGCCAAGATGGTGGAATTTGATCCGGCCTTTGCCGCCTATCTGCCTTGCCGCGTTTCGTTGGTCGAGGATGAAAACGGCGAGCTTTGGATCTATACGCTGAATATGGATCTGATGATTTATGGTGGGGAAACCTTGCCCGACGCTTTGCTCGCCGAGGCGCTGGAGGTAAAGGAAACCATGCAGCAAATCCTGAACCGTGCGGCTGAAGGGGATTTTTAAAGCGGTGCGTGGAGGACCACGCACCCTACGGCTCCGCGCGAAAGTGCGGGGCCTTTTTTGTGGCTTTGCATTGGGCCGCTAGCGCGCTAAAAGCGGCGAAACAGAGATTTACGCAAGGGTGTGCCAGATGGCGATGGAAAAGAACTTTGATGCGGCAGAAGCCGAGCAGCGGATTTACGCAGCATGGGAAGAAAGCGGCGCATTCAAGGCAGGGGCCAATGCCAGCCGCGACGAAACCTTCAGCATCATGATTCCGCCGCCAAACGTGACCGGCGTTTTGCACATGGGCCACGCGTTTAACAACACCTTGCAGGATATCCTGATCCGCTGGAAGCGCATGCAGGGCTTTGATACCCTATGGCAGCCGGGGCAGGACCATGCGGGCATTGCCACCCAGATGGTGGTTGAGCGGCAATTGGCCGAAGCGGGTCTGCCGGGCCGCAAGGAGATGGGGCGCGAGGCGTTTCTCGAGAAGGTTTGGGAATGGAAAGAGCAATCCGGCGGCACCATTATCGAGCAAACCAAACGCTTGGGCGCGAGCTGTGACTGGTCTCGCAATCGCTTCACCATGGATGAGGGCTTTCATGATGCGGTGTTGAAGGTTTTTGTCGATATGTATAACAAGGGGTTGATTTATAAAGGCACCCGCCTTGTGAACTGGGACCCGAAATTCGAGACTGCGATCTCCGACCTTGAGGTGGAAAACATCGAGGTGGACGGCCATATGTGGCATTTCAAATACCCGCTCGCTGGCGGGACCACCTATGAATATGTCGAGCGCGATGCGGAGGGGGTCGAGACCCTGCGCGAAACGCGGGATTATATCGCTATCGCCACCACCCGCCCCGAAACCATGCTCGGGGATGGCGCGGTGGCTGTGCA
>WFUK01000372.1 GCA_015485015.1 Paracoccaceae bacterium
ATGATAGATAATTCCGTTTGCAACAAAAGGCTGCGGCTGTGATCAAGGCGTAATTTTGTATAGATTTGCACCGGCGCTCGCCCCAGCTGCTTTTGAAAAATCCGCTGTAATTGGCGTTGTGTTATCCCGATTTTACCAGCAATTTCATTAGAAGTCAGCGGAGTTTCGATGTTTTGCTCCATCAAATCCAGCGCCCGGGCCAGCTTTGGTGCGCGCAATCGCAACCCCATGCGCTTTGATTTGCTTTGAGGGTCCTCGGGCTTTCGAATCCGGTCATGCTGTAGCTCGTGGGCGGCGGCAACCGCCAGCTTCTCACCATGGTCTATCGCGATTAATTGCACAAATAGATCAATCGCCGAGGTGCCGCCAGCGCAGGTAAAGAGACCACGGTCAATGCTATAGATCCCGCTCACGATCTCCAGTTTCGGATAGGCCTCGCGCAAGCCCGGAAGGTGATCACTATGAATGGTGCATTTGCGATCCTTGATGATCCCGGCTTTTGCCAGAATCTCTGTTCCGGTGCAAATTGCGCCAATGGATGTGCCGTGGCGCTCAAGCTTTCGCACGCAATTCAGGGTTTTTTCATCGCAAAAGTTTTCGGGAAAGAAACCCGCACATATAAACACCAGATCAAAACCTGTCGCGTCTGGCAAGGATGTTTCAGCCATAAACGTAAGGCCGTTTGCGGATTTGACCGGCTCACCCTCCAGCGAAACAATATCCCACCCATAGAGGGGTTTTCCGGCTAATCTATTGGCAATCCTTAGGGCTTCAATGGCACCCAAGACACCCAATGGCGAAAATTCAGGCGTGACAAAAAATCCAATTTTTTTGACCACCGTCTCGGGCGCACAAGGCATGCCTGTCTGGGAGATTTGTTTCATTTGACGAGTGTAAGCCGGGCAGGGGTAAAATCAACCGATTTATGGAGCGGCATGGTCAAGTTGACGGCCACACAGCAGGTCTTTAAATGCGCGATATGACAGACGCAAAAACGCCCCCGATTTCAAACGCTACCGTTTCCGTCCGCCTCGGCCGGCAATATAGCTTCAGGCACTTTGGCGCAGCAGGTTTTGGTAATCACGGGCCCGCCAATTTGCGCAGGTTTGCCAAACACGCTCTGGCTGGCGGCGGGCGAGGGCATGGTCTATCTCGATCTCGTCAAAGCCCGAGCGCCGCGCCATGGCGTATTGGTCAGCCACAATATGGCCCTTGGCCCGCAATCTGCCAACAAAACCCAGCAGGCGTAGCTGGCAGGCCAGCGAAAACCCGCGCCCATCGGAAAATACCGGAAAATCCACACGGATCAGGTCGATTTTCGCGATCCATGGCAGCAGGTCTTCGGCGGAGAAATCACTCTGGAGATCAATGGCTAAAGCCGGGCTTTCTTGCGTGGGCATTGTATCAAAACTGTGGAAGCCATCGGCCCAGTCTTCATCGGTAAAGCCCTCATCTGTTACTATCACGCTGCGCGCCGCTTCGCCAATGTGAATGCCGCATTCGGTTTTATTTTGGCCCCGCCAACGGCCCGCGCGCTCGTTTTCAACGGTGCCTGAAGGTGTGGTGCAAGATGCGCAGCCGATAGATTTGTAGCCCTTGGTCACAAGCGGGTGGCGCGGCAACCCGTGTGCGGTGATATACGCGGCCAGATCCTCGCGCGACCAATGGGCCAGCGGGTTGATTTTAATCCGTTGTTCGGCATCCAGCTCAAACAGTTCCATTGCCGCCCGCGCCCCGCCCTGATAGCGCTTGCGCCCGCTTATCCAGCCGCCAAATTCGGCCAGAGCCCGCGCCAGTGGCTCGGTTTTGCGCAGGGCGCAGCACGCAGCGGTATCAGACCGGTGCATCAGGTTATCAAAATCCCGTTCCAGCACCGCCTCGCGCGCGGGTAAAATGCGCCGCATATCCTGAAGCCCGAGATCTTTGGCCAGCTTGCGCTGGTAGGTCAGGGTTTGGTGAAACAGCATTTCGGTATCTATAAAAATGATCGGCAAGGCGCGGTTGATGTTGGCTACCATATCGAGCAGCACCACAGAATCGGCCCCGAAGGACGAGACAAGCGCCAGCTTTCCAAAACCCGGATCAGCCATGATTTCGCGCAGCATGTCCACCGTGTCGGTATTTTTGAAGCGCTTGTTAAGGGCGGCAACATGGGCCGAGCGGGAAAGATTCGGGTTTTCAAAGCTCATTTTTCGGCTCCTTTTCGGGGTAAACTGCGGCTTTAAACGGGGCTGGCCCGAGGCGGCGATAGGTGGTCAGGAAGGCCTCGTCGGCGGTTTGCCGATGGGCCAGATAGGCGCGTATCAGGCGTTCAATTGCGGGGACAATTTCGTCTGCAGAGAACCCCGGCCCAATGCGTTTGCCAATGGCCGCATTTTCTGTGCCATCGCCCCCCAGCGTAATCTGATAGCTTTCAATCCCGCCTTTCTCTAGCCCGAGAATGCCGATATGGCCGACATGGTGATGCCCGCAGGCATTTATGCAGCCCGAAATTTTAAGCTTGAGCGGGCCGATAATATGTTCTCGTTTGAGCGCATCAAATTTTTGCGCAATGCCCTGCGCCACATTGGTGGAGCGCGCGGTGGCAAGGTCGCAATAATCCATGCCGGGACAGGCGATCAGATCCGATATCAGCCCGATATTGGCGGTGGCCAGTCCGGCCAGGCGCAGGGATTCATAAACCTCGGGCAAATCAGCTTTATGCACATGGGGCAGGACGATATTTTGCTCGTGGCTCACCCGCAGTTCATTATGGCTCCAGCGCGCGGCTATATCGGCCAAAGCTCGCATTTGGGCGCTGCCGGCATCGCCCGGTGTGGCTCCGTGCGCCTTGAGCGAAACGGTGACAATGGCATAGTCAGGGTTTTTATGCGGGTGCAGGTTGGTGTTTGTAAAGGCTTTGAAAAACGGGTCTTGCGCCCGCTGTGCTTCGAAATGATGGATCGAAGCGGATTTGAATGCAGGGGGCCTGAAATCGGCTTCGATGCGGGTTAGTATGTCTTGATCCGCGCCATTAAAACGGCCGCGCTGAAGGGCGAAATTTGCTTCGACCCGTTGGCGTATATCCTCTAACCCATGCTCGTGCAGGGTGATTTTGATACGGGCTTTATACTTGTTATCGCGCCGCCCGATCTGGTTATAAACCTGCAAAATAGCCTCCAGATAGGGTAGTAAATCCGCCTGATACAGGAAATCTCGTAGCACTTGGCCGATCATCGGGGTGCGCCCAAGGCCGCCCCCGACCGACACTTCGTAGCCCGGGGCACCATTGGCGTTTTGCACCAGCCGCAAGCCGATATCGTGAAATTTGGTCACGGCGCGATCATGCAGGCTGCCGGTGACCGCAACCTTGAACTTGCGCGGCAGAAAGGCAAATTCGGGATGATCCGTGGACCATTGCCGCACCAGCTCGGCGGTTGGGCGCGGGTCGGCCAACTCGTCCGCCGTTGCGCCTGCAAAATGGTCGGCGGTAACCGAGCGGATGCAGGCACCCGAGGTTTGGATGGCGTGCATATCTACAGCGGCCAGCGCCTTCAGGATATCGGGCACGTCTTGCAGTTTTGGCCAATGAAACTGGACATTTTGACGGGTTGAAAAATGAGCGTAGCCCTTATCCCACCTATCGGCAATATCGGCCAGCGCCCTCATTTGCCGGCTGTTCAACGTGCCGTAAGGGATGGCAACACGCAGCATATAGGCGTGCAACAAGAGGTAAAGCCCGTTCATCAGGCGCTGCGGCCTGAACTCGTCTTCGGTCAGCGACCCGTCTATGCGCCGCTGCACCTGGTCGCGGAATTGTTCTGCGCGAGTGGTGACAAAATCTTTGTCAAACGCGGTGTAATTATACATGGGTTTGCTTTCCGATAAAACGGTTGGAGGGACCGGCGGCGCGAAACACCTCGCGAAAATGCTCGGGTGCGACGGGTTGCGTGCCGCTCGTTTTGACCACTGCCAGATATGGCCCGACAACCGAAATATCGCTGCGCTCTATTTCCGCGAGGCGCTTGGCGGCGAGGCTACCCTCTACAAAAATGTTCGCGCTGGCGTGGCGGGGTGACCAGGCTCCGCTTTTTGTGAGATAAACCACCTCACCGCTGAGAAGATCATTGGCGGTTAGGATATGTAGCGCGGGTTTTAGGGTCATGACGTGGTCCTCAATTGACAAGGCGAATCGCGCACCGCGTTGGATTCCCGTGTGCCGATGAGGGCTATAATAGAATAATATACCTGATTAGGTCCAGTAAGCCCCTTAAAAAGGAATATAATACCGGTAAATATACCTGTATAAGAATTTATTCGCGGCATCCTGGTCGGGAAAATTGTATTGTCCGACTTGGCTGGCGATAACGGGGCTTTCTTCCGGCTACATTCAGGGTGGTTGGGCTGCGAACGCAAATCCGGCATGGTGCATAGGCGGATCAGTGCTGGCCTGTTATATGGTTTCCAACGGTATTGGACGGCCATATCCCAGTTTTTTATTTGTTATACAATTAATTCCGTATATTGACGCAAAACAAGGTGTAATTTCTCGCGATAATCATGATAGGTAATTATCGCGCCCATTCAGGGCTTATAAGGATATGGAGTAGGAAATGGCGAGCAAGTTTTTGATTGGGGTTGGCGTTGTCGGTTTGGCATTGGCGGGCGGATTTGTCTGGATGAGTGCGCCACAAAAAGGCGGACCGGCTACCCCCGTGACGTCTGCCATGCATAGTGGCACGGATACAGATGCGGGATTGGCCGCTGATGCCATTATTGTCCCCGAATTTTCGGCCATTGCCAAGCAGGGCGAGGCTAATTTTAACGAAAATTGCGCGGCTTGCCACGGGATCAATGTGGCCGGCACCGAAAACGGACCAACCCTGATTCATACGCTCTACCGCGTCGGCCACCATCCGGATGGCGCGTTCGTATCGGCAGCCCGCAGCGGTGTGATCGCGCATCACTGGCAATTTGGCAATATGCCGCCAGTTGAAGGCATTACCGACGAAACGCTGGGCCCGATTCTGGTGTATTTGCGCGAAATACAGCGGGCAAACGGCATAAACTAGAAGGTTGGCTTTCGGGCCATCCAGCGCTTCAAATCGGCTTGGGTATCGATATCGGCCATGGTGGCGGCATATCCGATCAAAGCACCGTTGGTGCTTTTGATCGAATCATTCAGGGTGTGGGGGCTAGACCAGCGCACATCCTGAAATAGCGATTTAGGCGGCCTGCGCCGCGCGCCCACCAGCCAAAAGCCGCCATCTGTGGCCGGGCCAAATACCAGATCATGGCGCTGAAGCAGCCTAAAGGCATGGGCAATATCGGGGGCGGTGATCGCCGGGATATCACCGCCGATCAGCAGCACCGGCGCTTTTGTGCTGCGCAAAATACCCGCCATTCGAACCCCGAGATCACCGCGCCCTTGCGCCATGCGCGGCAAGTGCGCGGGCCAGCAGCGGCTATGAAGCGCAATATCCGGCGCCACCGCCAGCCATGTTTCCCAGCGCGGATTTTGCAGCCGCCGGATCAGCGCGGCGGATTGATGGCGAAACCACCATGCAGAGGCCGTCATGCCGATATCGCGCCCGAGCCGCGTTTTTACCCGCCCCGCCACCGGCTCTTTGAGCATGATGACAAGGCGCGGCTTCATGCGAAATAATCGCGCAGGATTTGGCTGTAAATCGCCTTGAGCTGGGTGATCTGCACCACCTCGACCCGCTCATCCACCTGATGCATGGTTTTGCCCACAAGCCCGAATTCCACCACCGGACAATGGCTTTTTACAAAGCGCGCATCCGAGGTGCCGCCCGAGGTCGACATCTCCGGCACCACGCCTGTTTGCGCCTGCACCGCCTTGGCGA
>WFUK01000373.1 GCA_015485015.1 Paracoccaceae bacterium
GATATGGGCGATTTCGTTGGCGGCACGCTGAAATATCTGCGCCGCCATCCGGTGGAGCGCCTGACGATTGCGGGGGGCATTGGCAAGCTTACCAAGCTGGCGCAAGGCGCGATGGATTTGCATTCCGGCCGCTCGCAGGTGGATTTTGCGGCGCTGGCCAAGGGGCTGGGCAAGCCGCAAGTCGCCAAGGCCAATACCGCGCTTGAAGCCTATGGCATGGTGGGCGCGCCGATGGCGGAAAAGATCACCGCCGAGGCAAAAGCCGTGGCGCAAAACACCCTGCACGGGGCCGCGGAGGTCGAGGTGATTATGGTGGATCGGGCGGGGGCTGTGCTGGCGCAGACCGGATTTTGAAGCTGCTGATTCTGGGCGGCACCCTTGAGGCCCGCAGGCTGGCCGAAGCATTGGGGGATCGCGCCGTGCTTTCGCTGGCGGGCAGCACCAAAGCGCCGGTTCTCACCCCCCATCGGTGCGGTGGCTTTGGCGGGGCAGAAGGGCTGGCGCAATATATGCAGCGGGAAAATATCACCGCGCTGATCGATGCCACCCATCCCTTTGCGGCGCAAATCAGCCATAATGCGGCGCGGGCGGCGGCCCAGACCGGCCTGTCACTGCTGCGCCTGTCTCGGCCCGCTTGGCCGCTGGATCCGGCGTGGCAGATGGTGGATAATCTGGTGCTGGCGGCGGCGGCCTTGCCAACACGCGCGCGGGTGCTGCTTACGGTCGGGAGCCGCTCTTTGCAGCCGTTCATCCCCCGCGCGGATGTATGGTTTTTGACCCGCAGCATTGAGCCAGCGACCCGGAACCCGCCCCAAGGTCTCTCTCTGCTTCAGCGCCCGCCTTTTTCATTGGCCGACGAAATCAGCCTGATGCAGGACCATAAAATCTCTCATTTGGTTAGTAAAAACAGCGGTGGGCGGGCGACAGGGGCCAAGCTGGAGGCGGCCAAAACACTCGGCATTCAGATCATCATGGTCAATCGGCCGCAGCTTCCGGCGGCTTTGGAAGTTGCAACTGTGGCCCAAGCGCTTAACTGGGTAGAAAGCCAAAAGGGGAACCCATGACCACCATTACCGTTTGCGATACCTGCAATTTTTCAACCGACCAAAAGCTGCTGGATGGCAAAGCCGGCGGCGAAATACTGGCCGAACATGTGGAGGCGCTGGCAGCCAAGGGCATCACCGTTCGGCGGCAATCCTGCCTGATGGGCTGTGATCGCCATTGCAATATCGCCATTCAGGGCGAGGGCAAGCTTTCTTATGTGCTGGGGAAATTCACCCCCGATGCCGAGGCTGCGCAGGCGATTATCGATTATGCCACGGCTTACGACGCCTCCGAAAGCGGGCAGGTGCCTTATAAACAGTGGCCGCAAGGGGTGAAGGGGCATTTTGTGGCCCGTATTCCGCCGCTAAAACAGGCTGATTAAGCGTGACTTCCGGGTAGTTCCTATGATAATCCGCCCGAAAACCGCTCATAAATGGAACAGGCGCTAATATGGAATTTCTACTGCTCGGGTTTTTGGTGGGCGTGAGCCATGCTTTTGAAACCGACCATATCGCGGCCATTGGCACGCTGGCTTCCAGCGGCAAGGCCACGCCCAAGCGGCTGGCCTTTCTCGGCGCCAGCTGGGGCATGGGCCATACCACCACGCTTTTCCTGATCTCGCTGCCGGTTATTCTGTTTGGCGTGATTCTAACCGCGCGCTTTGCGGCGGGGCTGGAATTTGCCATCGGCATTATGCTGATCGGGCTGGGGGCGCATGTATTTTATAAGCTCTGGAAGGCGCGGGTGCATTTGCATCTGCATGATCATGGCGACGGGCAGCCGCATTTTCATGCCCATTCCCACGCAGGCGATACCCTGCCGCATAGTGAAAACCCGCATCACCACAAGCATCTCCGCTTTTCATGGCGGGCCTATCTGATCGGGCTGGCGCACGGGGCGGCTGGCTCGGCGGGCTTGGTGGCCCTCGCCGCTGCCGCCACCCAAAATCCTATAACGGCGCTGATTTACATTCTGGTATTCGGCTTTGGCTCTATCCTTGGCATGGCCGCGCTTACCTATGCTGCCAGCTGGCCGCTGCGGCTGGCCGAAAAAACCGCCGCGCGGCTGCTAAAAACCGTGCAGATGGCGACGGGGGCGCTGGCGATAACCGTAGGCATTATCGTCATGCTGGAAGCCACGCCGATTATATTCGGCACCCTCTAGGCCACGCGAAATTCAGGCTGCGAGCCTATTTTGGTCAATACTGCTGTCTTTTTGTTGAAATCGGGTTGGAATTGCGCTACCTGTGGCAAAACCAGTCAGGAGCCAGCCCATGCAGATGCCCACCGCCAGTGCCGACATCCTTTCTCGCAAAGCCGAAATCATGGCCAGGCTGCGCCAGATATTACCCGAAAATGCGGTAATCGATGATCCGTTTGAAACCAAAGCCTATGAGTGTGACGCGTTATCGGCCTATCGCTGCCCGCCTTTGGCCGTGGTGCTGCCCTCCAGCACCGAAGAAACCGCCGCCCTGCTGAAAGCCTGCCATGAAATGAAGGTGCCGGTGGTGCCGCGCGGGGCGGGGACATCGCTGGCTGGCGGGGCGCTGCCCACCGCCGATAGCATCATTCTGGGCGTTGCCAAAATGGCCGATGTGCTGGAAACCAATTACGCTGACCGCTATATCCGCGTGCAATCGGGGCGGACCAATTTAAGCATTACCGGCGCGGTCGAGACCGACGGATTTTTCTATGCCCCCGATCCTTCGAGCCAGCTGGCCTGCGCCATTGCCGGCAATATCGCGATGAATTCCGGCGGCGCGCATTGCTTGAAATACGGCGTTACCACCAATAATCTGCTCGGCGTTACCATGGTGACCATGCAGGGCGAGGTGCTGGAAATCGGCGGCGCGCATCTGGATGCGGCGGGCTATGATCTGCTGGGGCTGATCTGCGGCTCCGAGGGCCAGCTTGGCGTGGTAACCGAGGCCACCCTGCGCATTCTGGCCAAGCCCGAAGGGGCGCGCCCCGTGCTGGTGGGCTTTGATAGCAATGAGGTGGCGGGGGCTTGTGTCTCTGATATCATCCGCGCCGGCGTGCTGCCGGTGGCGATCGAATTTATGGACAGGCCGGTGATTCGCGCCGCCGAGAATTTCACCCATGCCGGCTATCCCGATGTGGAAGCCCTGCTGATCATCGAGGTTGAAGGCTCGGAGGCGGAAATAAAAGAGCAGCTGGATACCATCACCAAAATAGCCCGCAAGCATAACCCTGTGGAGCTGCGCGAAAGCCAGTCACCCGAGGAAAGCGCCACCATCTGGAAGGGCCGCAAGGCCGCCTTCGGGGCCATGGGGCAGATCAATGATTATATGTGTCTTGATGGCACCATCCCCGTCAGCCAGCTGCCCGAGGTGTTGCGCCGGATCACCGCGCTTTCCAAGCAATACGGGCTGGGGGTGGGCAATGTTTTTCATGCGGGAGACGGCAATATGCACCCGCTGATTCTATATGATGCCAACAAGCCGGGCGATCTGGAAAAATGCGAAAACATGGGCGCGGATATCCTGAAGCTCTGTGTCGAGGTCGGCGGCTGTCTGACCGGCGAACACGGCGTGGGCATGGAAAAGCGCGAGCTGATGCATAGCCAGTTTAATGCCGAAGATCTGGAGGTGCAGATGGCGGTGAAGGATGTGTTTGACCCCGATTGGCTGCTTAATCCGGCCAAGGTATTCCCGCTTAACGCCAGCGAGGCCCGCCGCTCATGAAGCCAGAATCCGAAGCCGAGCTGAGCGAAATCATCGCCAGCGCCAAAGCCCCGCTAGAGATTATCGGCGGCGGCACCCGCAATATTGGCAGCACCACAGGCGCGCCGCTTTACACCAGCGGGTTATCCGGCATCAGCCTTTACGAGCCGGAAGCCCTGACGCTGGTCGCCAAGGCCGGCACGCCGATGGCCGAGATCGAGGCGCTTTTGGCCAAAAACGGCCAGCGCCTGCCCTTTGAACCCTATGATCTCTGCGCGCTGCATGGCCGCAAAGGCACCTCCACCATTGGCGGGGTGGTGGCGACCAATGCCTCCGGCCCGCGCCGCATATCCGCAGGGGCCTGCCGCGACAGCCTGATCGGGGTGCGCTTTGTGGACGGGCTTGGGCGGATCTTGAAAAACGGTGGCCGCGTGATGAAAAACGTAACCGGCTATGATCTGGTAAAGCTGATGGCGGGCAGCCACGGCA
>WFUK01000374.1 GCA_015485015.1 Paracoccaceae bacterium
CTGCAATAATTGTTGCAACGCAATATTGGGGATGGATATGACCGAGATCGAACGCGAAGCGATGGATTATGATGTGGTGATTGTGGGGGCGGGGCCAGCGGGGCTTTCTGCCGCCATTCGCCTAAAGCAGCTTGACGCGGATCTTGATGTTGTGGTGCTGGAAAAAGGCTCGGAGGTGGGCGCACATATTCTTTCGGGCGCGGTGCTGGATACGGCTGGCCTCGATGCGCTAATCCCCGATTGGGCCGCGCGCGGTGCGCCGATCAAAACCAAGGTCAAAAAGGACCGGTTTTTGATGCTCGGGCAGGGCGGTGGCATTCGGGTGCCGAATTTCCTGATGCCGCCTTTGATGAATAATCACGGCAAATATATTGTTTCCATGGGGAATGTGACCCGCTGGATGGCCGAGCAGGCCGAGGCGCTGGGGGTGGAGATATTCCCCGGTATGGCGTGTTCGGAGCTGGTATATGGTGCGGATGGCGCGTTAAGCGGCGTGGTGGCGGGCGAATTCGGGCTGAATGCCGATGGCTCGCAGGGGCCGAATTATGAGCCGGGCATGGTGCTGAATGGCAAATATGTGTTCCTCTCCGAGGGCGCGCGCGGCTCGCTTTCCAAGCAGATCATCGCCAAATTCGGGCTGGACGAGGGCGCGGATGTGCCAAAATTCGGCCTCGGAATCAAGGAAATCTGGGATATCGACCCCGAAAACCATAACGAGGGCGAGGTGACCCACACCATGGGCTGGCCCTTGGGCTGGAAGGCGGGCGGTGGCGCGTTTATGTATCACGCCGAAAACAATCAGGTGTTTGTTGGCTATATCGTTGATTTGAATTATAAAAATCCGCATCTCTCCCCCTATAATGAATTCCAGCGCTGGAAGCATCACCCGATGATTTCCGAGGTGCTGAAGGGCGGTAAGCGCGTGGCTTATGGCGCGCGGGTGGTGACCAAGGGTGGCTTTCAATCCATTCCCAAGGCCTGCTTTCCGGGCGGGGCGCTGCTGGGCTGCACGGCGGGGCTGGTTAATCTACCGCGCATCAAGGGCAATCATAATGCCATGCATTCCGGCATCGCGGCAGCCGAGGCGGCGCATGCGGCAATCAAATCCGGCCGCGCGGGTGATGAGCTGGAGGCTTATAATACTGCGCTGCGCGAAGGCCCTGTGGGCAAAGATCTGAAGCCGGTGCGCAATGTCGCACCGCTCAATGCCCGCTTTGGGCCGCTGGGCGGGCTTGCCTTGGGCGGATTTGATATGTGGGTGGCGAATATTTTCAAGTTCAACCCGCTCGGCACCCTCAAGCACGGCAAATCCGACGCGGCCTCCACCGGCAAGGCGGCGGATTATCCGGTGATTGATTACCCCAAGCCCGACGGTGTGCTTAGCTTTGACCGGCTGACCAATGTCAGCTTTTCCGCCACCAATCACGCCGAAGACGAGCCGGTGCATCTGAAACTGGCCGATCCGGACCTGCCGATCAAGGTGAACCTGCCCGAATATGGCGAGCCGGCGCAGCTTTATTGTCCCGCCGGGGTTTATGAAATTATCCGCGAGGATGACGGCTCCAACCCGCGCTTCCAGATCAACGCGCAAAACTGCGTGCATTGCAAAACCTGTGATATCAAAGACCCGAGCGGTAATATCACATGGGCATGCCCGCAGGGCGGCGAAGGGCCAAACTATCCGAATATGTGATGTGAATTTTATCTTCACAAGCGCGTTGGAGAGATTGCACTCGGGCAGGCTGCCGCCTATCTTGAAGGAAATAGAGGGAGCGCGTTATATGCCGAAAATGATCAAAAACCTGTCTTTACTGGCGGCCATGCTGCTGCCCATTGCACCGGTTGCGCAAGCGCAGGGCTTTGCCGGGGCGTTTTTGGCGGCGAAATCGGCCAATATTGCCAATGATTATCCCGACGCTGCCTATTATTACACCCGCGCCATGATGGCCGAGCCGGAAAACGGCTTTATCATGCAAGGCGCGATGTTTGCTTTTATCGCCTCGGGGGATATTTCGGCTGGCGCGGCGATTTCGACCAAAATGGCGGAAGCCGGATTCAAGGATGAATATGCCCAGACCGTTTTGATCGCCAGCGCGATGCAGCGACAGGATTTTGGCGCGGCCTTGGCGCTTTTGAATGATGCCGAATTCCAGCTGCACCCGTTAATCCGGCAGATGGCTCTGGGCTGGGCGCTGATTGGCAATGGCGATATCGAGGCTGGCCTGGATATATTTTCCGGCCCTGGCGAGAATGAAACAATTGCGGCTTTTGCAAAATATAACAAAGGCATGGCGCTGGCTTATCTTGGCCGGCTTGAAGACGCGGATTCGCTTTTTCGAGAGGGCGGGGCCTATGTTAATCGTGGATCTTTGCTGGCTCACGCCCAGATTTTGGCAGAGCTTGGGCAAGCGGATTCGTCGCTTTCCCTAATGCTGCGCGGCCCCGGTGCCAGATTTACCGATCGCGAATCCGATGCGCTGCGCAAGAGGCTTGCCGAGGGGGAGGCTATTACATTTGATCGTGTTAAAAACCCGCAAGACGGGTTGGCCGAGGCGTTTTTTGTGCTTGCCGACGCGCTGAATAGCGACGGGAGCGGCCGGTTGGCGCTGCTTTATGCGCGTTTGGCGGCGTTTTTGCAGCCCGATAATGCGGCAGCACTATTGCTATCGGGGGATATATTAACCGAGCAAGCGCAAACCAAGCTGGCGCTGGAAGCGTATCGCGCGATACCGGAAAGCAACCCTTTGGAGCTAAATGGCAAGCTGGCGCAGGTGCTGGCGCTGCGCCGAAGTGACCGGCTGCCCGAGGCGATTTCCACTCTGCGGGATGCGCTGACCCTTGAGGGAGATTCGATCTCGCTTTGGCAGTCTTTGGGGGATGTTTACCAGCAAAATGGCGAGCCGGCGGCGGCTGAAAGGGCTTATTCCGCTGCGATCAACCTGCTGCCGGACCCCGATATTCCAGCGGCATGGCGGCTTTATTATTCTCGCGCAATTGTCGAGCATCAGGCTGATGACTGGCCCCGCGCCGAAGCCGATTTCCGCCAAGCGATGAAGCTACAGCCGGATCAGGCGGATGTACTGAATTACCTCGGCTATTCTTTGGTTGAGCGCGGCGAAAAGCTGGATGAAGCGCTGGCCATGATTGAAAACGCAGCAAGTTCGCGCCCTGATAGTGGCGCGATTTCGGATTCTCTGGGCTGGGTGTATTTCCAGCTCGGCAGGTTTGAGGAGGCCGAGGCAGAGATGGAGCGCGCGGTGCAGCTTTTGCCGGTGGATCCGATTTTGAGCGATCATTACGGCGATGTGTTGTGGATGGTGGACCGCAAGCGCGAGGCAAGGTTCCAATGGCGGCGGGCGCTTTCCTATGGGCCTGAGCCGGAGGAGGCCGTGCGCATTCGCGATAAGCTGGAGCGCGGGCTTGATGCTGTATTGGCGGATGAATAGCCCGTGCAAGAGCTGGCGCGCGCCAAGGTAAACCTTAGCCTGCATGTGGTTGGCAAGCGGCCAGATGGCCTGCACCTGCTTGATTCTATTGTTGTATTCCCAAATGTCGGAGATGTTATCCGGCTGGAGGGAACGGGGTTTACCGTCTCTGGTCCTTTTGGCGCGGGGCTTTCGCTAACGGATAATCTCGTGCTAAAGGCTGCGGCTCTTATGGGGCAGGTGCCGGGATTGCATCTGGAGAAAAACCTGCCTGTGGCTAGCGGTATCGGGGGTGGCTCTGCCGATGCGGCGGCGGTCTTACGATTGCTGGCCAAGGGCGAGCTGCCTGATGGCGCAGCCCTCGGGGCGGATGTTCCGGCCTGTGTGCTTTCAAAACCCCTGCGGATGCGCGGGATTGGAGCGCACCTTACCGCACTTCCTAGATTGCCGGATTTTGCGATTGTATTGGTCAATAGCGGCGAGGCGGTTTCCACGGCGGCGGTATTTCACGCGCTGGAAAATGTGAATAACCCGCCTTCGCCAGCCCTGCCAAAGGGGGTGACTGCGCCCGAATTTTTTGATTTTATCAACGCACAGCGCAACGATATGCAAGAGGCCGCAATCCGTATTTCCCCGAGCATAGAGCCGGTGCTAAACACGCTGAAGGCCCAGCCCGCCTGTGCGCTGGCGCGGATGTCCGGCTCTGGCGGCACCTGTTTTGGCCTGTTTGAAACCCTGCCCGAGGCGAAGCGGGCGGCGGCGGCGATCAAGCGCGCAAATCCGCAATGGTGGGCGGTGGCGGCGCGGGGCTAAACCACGCGGGAGACCACAAAATCCGCCAATTCTTCGAGCGTGGTTTTCAGGTCGGACTCGGGCAAGGGAGCCAGCTCTTTTCGGGCGATTGCCGCCCATTCCAGCGCTTTTTCCTTGGTGGTTTCCAGCGTGCCATGAGCCGACATCAGCTTAAGCGCCTGCGCCAGATCGCCCTCGTCTTGCTGGCCTTTTC
>WFUK01000375.1 GCA_015485015.1 Paracoccaceae bacterium
CCATAATGCACGCACTCCAACCGATGAAAGCCAACCTGAAAAGGTGTCTATTCTTCTAGAATAGTAGGCAATACTAAACAAGATATTTTCCGAAGCGTAAATCACGGGTGCTTTCAGAAGAAAAATTCAAACAGAGCTGATTTCCGAACAAGGCTGGCAGCCAGGGCTCCGCGCACCCCGGCATAGTGCTGCGCCCGGTCTTCAGCAGGGTTTTTATGAGAGACTTCCATTGCCGGGTTCGTCTGCCCCGCCGCGCATCCGCTTTATCACGCCGGGCAGGAAGGCGATTGCCGCCAGCAGGCCGAGCGCCAGCAGGCCGTAGCGGATGGCCGAGGCGTTGCCGCCCAGTGCCTCCCGCCCCGCAAAGCCCAGCCATGTGTAGGCCAGCGCGCCGGGGGCCATGGTGATGAAGGACGTTACCACATAAGACACAAACGGGATGCGGGTGAGGCCGAAGGCATAATTGCTCAGGTTAAACGGAAACACCGGCACGAGGCGCACGAAAGCAACAAAGCGCCAGCCCTCATTCTCAACGCCGGTAATCATGCGCTTCAGCCGCCCGCCTGATTTTTGCGCCACCCAGTCGCCGGCCAGATAGCGGGCAATCAGGAAGGCGATGCTGGCGCCAATGGTTGCCCCGAGCAGGTTCAAAATGGTGCCGAGCACTGGCCCAAACATCGCCCCGCCCGCCAGAGCAAACAGCGAACCGGGGGCGAACACAACGGTGCCGAGCGCATAGAGGCCGACATAAACCACTGGAGCCCATATGCCGAAGCCAGACAGCCATGCGTCCAGCGCCTCGGGGTTCAGCTTGTCGCGGTTCAGGGTCACGAGAGCAATAGCCCCCGCCACCACGGCTAGCACCATTAGGCGGAGGAAAAGGGCTTTATTCATCATCTGCATCCTTCTGGTCGCGCGGGTCTGGCCCACTTGCTGGGCCACGAAACGGTTGCGTTAGCATTTTATCAAGCCACTGCTCGCGCACGCGGCGGAACTGTTCAAAGCCGATGGTCATATCGTCATGGCCCTTGGCGGGCTGGGCGATATAGGTGCCGAGCAGGCGGTCCCACCACGGCAGATTGAAGCCATAGTTGCTGTCCGT
The DNA here is from genome assembly GCA_015485015.1 of Paracoccaceae bacterium. Taxonomy (GTDB): domain Bacteria; phylum Pseudomonadota; class Alphaproteobacteria; order Rhodobacterales; family Rhodobacteraceae; genus UBA3077. The sequence goes on from WFUK01000375.1 coordinate 1,103, forward strand.
CTCCTTCTGGATCACCGAGTGGTGCACGCGGTGCATGTCGGGCGTCACCACAAACAAACGCAGCACGCGGTCCACCCCTTTGGGCAGGCGAATGTTGGAGTGGTTGAACATCGCGGTGGCATTGAGCAGCACCTCGAAAATCAGCACGGCAACGGCGGGTGGGCCAAGCGCGGCAACAACCGCCAGCTTGATCACCATCGACAGGATGATCTCGATCGGGTGGAACCGCAAGCCGGTGGTTACGTCAATCGCCTGATCAGCGTGGTGCATCCGGTGCAGCCGCCACAGGGCGGGCACGGCGTGAAACAGCACATGTTGCAGGTAAATCGCGAAATCCAGCACGATGATGGAAACGATAATCGCCAGCCATGTTGGGGCTTCAACCATGTTAAACAGCCCCCAGCCTTTTTCCTGTGCGGTCAGCGCCAACCCCACAGCAACAATCGGGAAGGTCAGGCGCACAAGGATGGTATCCACCACCACCACACCAAGGTTGTTGGTCCAGCGGATCACGCGGGGGATTTCGATGCGGCGGCGGGGGGCGGCGACCTCCCAAATTGCCATGGCAATCAGGATGCCGAGGAATATCGCTAGCCGGATAGCCCCTTCGTTTGATAAAAGCAGGTCAGTCATGTTCTGTGGCCCTTGTTCAGAGTAGCTGCTAATGCTACGTTCAAGTAATCTATTGAGTGATATAATGTGTAGGTATGCCCAATGTCAACCAGCCCGAAACTAAAGCTTTATGAGGAGTTCGCCAGCATTGCGCGGGCGCTTGGCAATGCGCATCGCATTGATATACTTGAGCATTTGGGCCAAGGCGAGCGCGGGGTGGATGCGCTGGCGGCCAAGATCGGGCTTTCCACGGCCAACACGTCACAGCACCTTCAGCAGCTCAAAAGGGCGGGATTGGTCGAATCGCGCCGTGACGGGAAGTATATTCTCTACCGGTTGAAGGGCGATAATGTGCTGGCGCTGCTCGGCACCCTCTTTGAGGTTGGCGAGCATAATCAGGCCGAGGTCGACAAGGTTTTGCGCGGCTATTTTCATGAGCGCGATGATATGGAGCCGGTAAGCCACGAGGAATTGTTGGCGCGCTCGCGCGACGGGTTGGTCACGGTGCTGGATGTGCGCCCGAAAGACGAATTTGCCATGCAGCACCTGCCGGGAGCCAAGAATATTCCGGTGGAGGAGCTGGAAAGCCGCCTCTCGGAGATTGACCCCGCGCAAGAGGTGATCGCTTATTGCCGTGGGCCATATTGCGTGCTGTCTTTCGAAGCCGTCGCCGCCCTGCGCCAGCGTGGCATCAAGGCATGGCGGCTGGAAGATGGCCTGCCCGAATGGCGCGCGGCAGGGCTACCGCTGGAACCTTCGTAAGCCAGATGTCAATTTGGTGATGCCGAATATTGGCCCATAGGGCTTTCGGGGCCAGACCACAAAAATCGAGGTTTTCGGGGTGAAGCTGTTGAAACTGCTGCAAGGATAATCTAAGCCTTTTGGCACTGGGAATCTTGGGGGCAAGACATTGGCGACACTGGGTATTGAAATTCTGGACACCGCATCGGGCCAAATGGCCGAAGCCGTGCCGGTTCAAATTCGAAAAATCGTGAAGGGGGAATGGAAAAGCCTGCCCGAAGCGATCACAAAAAAAGACGGCTCGGCGATACTGGCCGAAGATTCGGACATGAGTGCCGGTGGGTATTTTGAGGTATTGGTGTTTCTCGGGGCTTATTTTGATGGTCAGGGCCATGATTTGCCGCAAATGAAGCTGGTGGATATCGTGCCGCTGCGCTTTGGGCTAGAGGCCGAGGGCGGCGATGTGGGCATCCGCATGTCGATCACCCCGCATGGCTATCAGGCTGGTTTTGTGGCGGCGCAGCCCGCCTAGTATTTTTGCACTTACCTAACGAGAAAAGAGCGTTTGATGGCCAAATTGATCCTTACCTTTTTTGACACCACCCGCGGGGTAGCGATGCCCGGCATTGATGTGGAATTGCAAAAAATATTCGACGGTAGCTGGAAAATCCAGTCCCAACTTCATACCGATATCAATGGCAATGTCGAAGTGCTGCCCGATGATGTCGAAGACGATCTGAGCGGCTATTATGAGGCCACCGCGCGCATCGGCAATTATTTTCTGACTGCGGGCTATGTGCTGCCCACGCTGAAATTCATCGATGTTGTGCCCATTCGCTTTGGCATATCCGATCCCGAGGTGGATACCCATATCCAGATTTCTGTCAGCCCCTATGGCTACAGCTTTCAGTCGATCTAGGCAAAAGCCTCGCCATGCGGGTGAATTTCGGCTATCACCGATAAAAGCCCCATGGCCCCCTTTAGCTTCGGCAAGATGATTTGACCAAAACCTGCTTTATTCTGGACGAGCTATACCCTGCGGATCGCGGCGGCATTGCCCGTTTGATGCATAATATCATCTGTCAGGCCAAGGCGGAAAATCCCGCGCTTGATCTGCATGTGGTGCTGGCGCGCAAGCGTGGCTCCGCCGAGCTGGAAAGCTACTTTGCCGATATCGCCAGCCTGCATTATTTCCAGCCCGATATTCGCATCGCCGAGCGTATGGGGCTGGCCGACCTTCGCCCGCAGGCCCTGCTGGGCAAGATGGTGGAGCCGACCCAGCGCGCATTGCGGGTGCTGGATGCGGTGCTGCAAGCCAGCGCCGCTTGTGGTGGTTTTGACCATATCGAAATCCCCGATCATCTCGGCCTTGGCGCAATTATCCTGCAAGCCAGGCGCGCGGGGCTGGCCTTTGCCAATACCGAAATCACCTGCCGCCTGCATTCCAGTCTCTCGGCCATTATCGAGGCCGAGCCGTTTTACCACCCGCGCAGCGATTGGCTGGCCCCGAGGCTGGAAATGGAGCGCTATTCGCTGGAACATGCGGATCGGGTGATCGCGCATTTGCCCTGCATTGCCGATTTTAACCAGCAGCATTTCGGCTTTGATGCGGCGTGGAAAAGCCGGGTCGAGGTGGCTTTCCCGCCGGTAATCTGGCCCCGCCCCGAGGCAAGCCAGCCCTCAAAGGGCAAGGATTTTATCTTTACCGCGCGCTTTCAGCCCTTTAAGCGCCCGATGCTGTTTATCAAAGCCGCGATCACGCTTTTGGATGGCGGCAGTGATTATAGCGGCAATTTCCGGATGATATCCTATGGCTTTGATGCCGATTATATCGATTCGCTGCGCCTCGCCGTGCCGACGCGCTATAAGGACCGGATCAGCATCGAAACCAATGTTTCGGCCAAAGACCGGCTGGCGGCGATGGCCAGCGGTATCATTGTGCAACCCTCGCGCTTTGAAAGCCTTTGCGCGCTGGCTTATGAGGCAGAGGCCGCCGCGCGGCCATTATTGCTGGCCAAGGATTGCCTTGCCTTTGGCGATAATCCCCATTGGCAGGATGGCGAAA
>WFUK01000376.1 GCA_015485015.1 Paracoccaceae bacterium
GCACAGGGTTGCGTTGCATCGTTGCCAGCCCGTGCAGCGGATAATAGGGCGTGGGCAAAATAGTGCCGCGCAGCGCCGCCTGCTTGGCCACCCGCAGCGCGATATGCGGCTGATCCAGATCGAGCATAAGCTGGGCCATGGCGGCGCGATCCCGCGCGGGCAGGCTGGCGGCGGCATGGGTCAAAAACATCCGCGCGCGCCCTGGCTCGCCCGCAAAATAAAACAACACCCCTGCGCGCACAGGGTCGCTGCCGAGGAATGGCGCGCGGGTCCAGTCTGGCGGAAATTCTGCGCCGGAAAGCGCCCCGTCCGGCGGCAGGCCAATGCGCGAGGCGGCAAGCTGGCCATAAAAGCTGGTTTGATAGGCGGCGGCCGTGCCATAGGCGTCGCGCGCTTTGGCCCCGTCATTTAGCGCCATATAGGCCTCGCCCAGCCAATAGCCCGCCCGCCCGCGCGATATCGGCGAGGCTATGGCCGCGCGAAACGACTGAAAATGCTGCAAGGCACGGCGTGGCTGGTTTTGCTTGCGCAGGCTGATATAGCCCGCCAGCCATTCCAGATCGGCATAGTTACTGCCCGAGGTCAGATAATGCTGGCTGGCAAGACGATAAGCGGTGTCCAGATTGCCCTCGCGCATCGCCACCCGCGCCAAGCGGCGACGCTGGCTGGCCCATTTGGCGGGCTGGCCCAAGCTGGCGGCGCTTTGGGAACGCTGCAATAAAAGCTCGATCGCGCTATCGGTATAGCCCTTTGCCAGCCGCCACTTGAAGCGATCATAGGCCAAGCCCGGCGAGGCGGCCAACCGGCGCGGGATGGCGGAAATCAGGGTATCAACGCCGTTGGCCCGCTCCTGCAAGGCAATCCGCGCCTTGGCCAGCGCCCGCTCGCCAGCATTTACCAAAGGCAGCATCGCGCGGGCGGCATCGCGCTTGCCAGACCACAGCAATTGATCCAGCCGCGCGCTATGCTCATCCGCCAACACCCGCCGGTAATTTTGCAAAAACTGCGTGCGTTCTTCTTCGGTCAGCTCCATATTTCGCCATGCCTCCGCCACCACGGCTCGGCCTTCGGCGCGGGGCAAGGCGCGGGCATAGCGCAGCACGCCGATGCCGGTTTGCGGCTTGCGCGCGGCAAAATAGGCCAGCACGCGGGCGCTCGACAAGGTCTCGGGCATCGCCGCCTCGCCTTGCCGCGCGATTTTGGCCAAGCCGGGCCAATCGGCGTTGGTGGTCAGGAAACTCTCGTAAGCGTTGAAGCGGCCTTCACCGGCGCGCAGGGCATACCAATCAATGATTTCCAGCGCGATAGGATCAGAAACCCTTGCCGCGCGCTGGCGGGCCAAGGCCCAGTCGCTCACCGTTACGGCCTCGATCGCCGAGGCAAATTGCGCGCCGTCTTCTTGCGGGGATTGTGCCCAAGCGGGCGCTGCCAGCCATAATAGGGCCAGAAGGATATATTTCATGATGCTCTGCCTGCTTTTGTTTTTTGCCTTCCTAGCACGGATTTCAGCCCACGTCTTGGCTTCCATCACCCGATGCCATCACGAAAGCGGGAAACTGCCGGATAATCGCCGTGCGGCCACTTTTATAGCGGTCTTGCAGTGCGGCAAGGGTGGCTTCATCCCAAAACCCCTCAGTGAGCGGCGGCTGGCCATGCCGGATCAGCGCGCGGACCCCGTCCGCCCCCTCTCCGGCCAGCACCGCCTGCTCGTAAAGTCGGGTCTGGCGGGCCGACATGCTGCGATTCCAGCGGTAATTCGGGTTATATTCAAGCTGTTCCGCCAGCGGGCCAAGCAGGCGGAATAGCTGGTCCGGGCCAAAGCGGGGCGCGGGGGAATATTCGGTAAAAACCAGCTCGGACTCCGGAAATACCTCGGCAATTTCAGCCAAAACATCGCCCCAGCCACGCTTTAGCCCCAGCGCGATTTCGGCGCATTGCGCCCGCGTCAAGACCGGCCGCACAGGGCTAAGCCAGCGGCCATAGGCGGAGGCGAAAAAGCTGTCATAGGGGCGAATGGAAAATAGCACCTTTTGCGGAGGGTGCGGCAATAGCTGACGCAAGCGCTTCAGCCGGCGGCGGGCATTGGGGTAGAATTTCTCATGGGCGAATATCTCGTTGATAAAGCCGATGAAATTCTCGTCCGAGATAATCACCTTTGCCTGATCCGATATTTCACAAGCCCTCAGCAGCCCTTCAAATGCCCCCTGAACTGGCCCCATAAGCTGGTCAGCCTTCAGCCGCGCCGTCAGCGCCTGCTGGGTGGCGGCTTGCGGCGGCGAGCCCACGCCCGCGCGGGCCAGCAGGGCGGTGTTTTTGGCCATGACCCCTTGCACATGGGTGGTGGCGGTGCGATGCGCGCCGAGATGGAGAATGAGGTCTGGCAAATTCGGCTTCCTGTGGCTTGCTTCAGAATTAGCCCGCAACCAAGCCTAGCGCAAGCACTACGCTTGCGGTTTGGCAAATTCCGGTTTAGGGTCGCGGCGCTTTGTATGGTGCAAGGCCGTGATCCCCATCCCTTAGGAGGCAACAATGTTTACAGGGTCCATCCCCGCGCTCGTAACCCCATTTTCAAATGGCGAGGTAGACAAAAAGGCGCTTAAGGCTTTGGTGGAATGGCATGTAGCCGAGGGTAGCTCGGGCGTTGTGCCTGTGGGCACCACCGGCGAAACCCCGACCTTAAGCCATGACGAGCATCGCGATGTGGTGCGGATCTGTGTGGAAACCGCTGCGGGCCGCATTCCGGTGATCGCGGGCGCGGGCAGCAATTCCACCCGCGAAGCCACGGCGCTGACGCAATTTGCCCAAGAGGTAGGCGCGGATGCGGCGCTGGTCGTCACCCCCTATTATAACAAGCCCACCCAGCGGGGCATGCTGGCGCATTACGAGGCGATATTGGAAGCCACCGATATTCCGGTGATTATCTATAATATCCCCGGTCGCTCGATTGTGGATATGAACCCTGAAACCATGGGCATGCTGGCCAAACACAAAAACATCATCGGGGTAAAAGATGCCACGGGGGATGTATCCCGCGTATCCCATCAGCGCGCTAGCTGTGGCGAAGATTTCTGCCAGCTTTCGGGCGAGGATGCTTCGGCGCTGGGCTTTAATGCCCATGGTGGGATCGGCTGTATTTCGGTGACGGCCAATGTAGCCCCGCGCCTATGTGCTGAATTTCAGGCAGCCACGCTGGCGGGGGATTACCCTGCGGCGCTAGCCATTCAGGACCGGCTTTTGCCGCTGCACACCGCGCTGTTTGTCGAGCCGGGTGTGGTGGGCGCAAAATACGCGCTATCGCTGCTGGACAAATGCCAAGAGGATGTCCGCCGCCCGCTGACCACGCTTTTGGACGAGACCAAAGCCCAGATCAAAGCGGCGATGGAATTTGCCGGGCTGCTCTAAATACCGGAGCGCGCCGGCATATATCTGATATGCGGCGCGACAGGGGCGGGCAAATCCACCCATGCCGAAGCGCCGGATACACATGAATGGGCAGCACTTAACGGCAAGCGCATATTGGCCTATTGATCCGTGGTTTCGGGCGGGGGGCGCTTTGGCTTTTTACCCTTGAAAGCCGCCCATATCAAAGGCGCGCCGGTGATCAGGCCAAAGCCCAGCACGGCCCAGGTTGCGGCACCCATATTGCCTTGAGCCACCTCGCCGCCAAAATGCGCCAGCAAATAGGCGGCGGGAATTATCCCCGCCAGCGTCGCCAGCGCAAAGCGCCAAAACCGTAGCGCGCTCAGCCCCGCCGCATAGGAAACCAGATCAAAGGAGACAAATGGCATAAGGCGGGAAAGCAGCACCGTGGCCGTCAGCGCATTTTGCGAGCCAAGCCAGCCTTTATCAACACTGGAACCAAACCATTTCAGGATCACCTTGCGACCAAGCGTGCGGGATAGGCCAAAGGAGATCAGCGCCCCCGCTTCGGCCCCGATTACAATATAGATCGTGCCGAAAGTATGGCCATAGGCCGCGCCGGCCGCCAGCGCAATCGGAGCGCTGGGAATCGGGCTGGCCACAACCGCCAGCATCATCAGCAAAATCACCAACACCGGTCCCCAAATTCCGGCTTCCTCAACCCAGCCTTCAATCGCGCTGCGGCTCATATCGGCTTGCAAGGCCGCCAGCAGCCCTGATTGCCACGCATAAAGCAGCCCGACCGCCACCAGCGCCGCAAATAACCCTTCCAATATCAGAATTCTTGAGCGCTTCATCGGCTGGCCTTTTGGAAATGAAACCCGAGCTTAGAAGCCGTGGTCAAGGAAGGCAAGCGGTGCATCTGGACATTGGCGAGCCGGATGGATACATCATCCCTATGGCACCTAAAGGCAAAAAAAACCCGAATAACAAGAGCGTCGCGGAGAACCGCAAGGCGCGCTATAATTATGCCATCGAGGACACGCTCGAATGTGGCCTGATGCTGGAAGGCTCCGAGGTGAAAGCTCTGCGCACAGGCGGGGTGAATATCGCCGAGAGCTATGCCAATATCGAGGATGGGGAGCTGTGGTTGATCAATTCCCATGTGCCCAAATACGAGCAGGCCAAGACCTTTCAGCACGAAGAGCGCCGCCGCCGCAAGCTGCTCGTGAGCAAAAAAGAGCTGCGGAACCTGCATAAAAATGTAGGGCGCGAGGGCATGACGCTGGTGCCGCTTAAGATCTACTTTAACAATAAAGGCCGCGCCAAGCTATTGCTCGGCATTGCCAAGGGTAAAAAGATCCAAGACAAGCGCGCAACCGAGAAGAAGCGGGATTGGCAAAAGCAGCAAGGCCGGATTTTGCGCGATCGGGGGTGAGCGGGCGTGCCGGAGCTTTGGGGGCGCTGCCCCCCTTTCGCGAAGCTCAATTCCCCCCGGAGTATTTGTGAAAAGTGAAATTCAGGTAGTGTCTCAGTTTAAAATCCCGCAGGATTGACCGCTTAGCGCGCGGTGCAAATTAACTGCTGGTAAACATATTGTGCTATTGTGCCACACGGCGGAATATTGCAAACGACATAGAAAAGTCACATTTGTTGTTCAAAGTGTGTAGAATGGTGTCAGGACGTGGTTGCAAAAAGCTACGCCTAACACGGGAAGGATACAAAATGCCAAGAGGACCACAGGGCCAAAAGCGCCCAGCGGATGCAATCGGCAATGCTGTTAAGGTAGCCCGAATTGCGACCGGAGAAATCGAAGAAACCACGCTGAAGCAACCTGCCAAGCGCAAAAGCGGTCTGGCAGGGGCAAAAGCACGTCAAATAAATACCACGGCTAAGGAGCGGAGTGAGATTGCAAAACTCGCTGCGGAAAAACGTTGGAAACAATAAATGTAGACCAGCTTTCCAACACCATTTTGGCTCAGTTGAATGATGATCTTGCTAAAAAATGCAGGGTGATTGCCTTTTCATTAACTGCGGGATGCGTCCACCACTAGATGATGAATTCCGTGTAGTGGTGGAAGAAATTAAACAAAACAGTACCGAAACTCACCTTATTGTTGTTCTTGAAACGAATGGCGGGTTCATGGAAACTGTCGAACGTCTAGTCGCGGTAATGAGGACGCATTACGACAGAGTTTCATTTGTGGTTCCTAATTTTGCATATTCTGCGGGAACAGTTTTGGCTCTATCTGGTGATAAAATATACATGGACTACTATTCTGTATTGGGACCAATTGATCCCCAATATAGGGATAGCGACGGAAATTTTCTTCCCGGCTATGGGTATTTGGCCAAATTTCAAGAAATCACCAAGGTAATAAACGAAAGTAACGATCCTGCGAAGTGCCGCGCGGAACTGGCATACTTAGTGAAAAAATTCGACCCAGCTCTTTTGTTTCATATTGAACAAGGAATAGAACACGGTATATCTCTAATCACAGAGTGGCTCCCTAAGTTTAAATTCAAAAACTGGGAAAAGACAAATACAAATGGTAAGAAAGTGACTGCCGCAATGAAAAAGGCGCGCGCTAAGAAAATTGCAGAAACTTTGGGTGACGCATCTAAGTGGCATTCACATGGTCGTGGAATTCCAATGACGGATTTGGGAGGTAAGGACATTAAACTTTTAATAGACGACTTTGGGGCAGATTCAGACTTGAGCCATAAAATCCAAAACTACCACGGTTTAGCCGTGGACTATTACTCGAACAAAATGAGTGTCACGGGGTATATTCATTCACAACTAGGTATTAGGAGAGTGCTATGAACAAAACTATGACGGGAGATCCAGCCAATAACCCATTCAAAAAGCTTCTAGATGACGCAGGTCGGTCACTAGCGGACACGGTTAGTCTAGATTTTCTTGACGAACTGCCGCCGTCACGAGAGGACGCTGTAGCATCCATCCCGTTCCCTTACGGGGCACAACCCGAAAATAAACATGGCTGGAAGTGATCTTTATGCTTGCTAAGTAGATAAAACATACCCATATCAATGGTATGAACAAGCTATCTTTAAAAAAGCGCATCCTAATTCTGAACATGCTGGTTGAAGGCATGTCCATGAGATCAATCTCCCGCACCGTTGGCGTTTCGATCAACACAGTTACAAAATTGCTTATCGAAGCTGGCCAAGCGTGTGCAGCCTACCACGATGAAACTGTGCAAGAAGTCAAAGCTGCCCGAATTCAGTGCGATGAAATTTGGTCATTCTGCTACGCCAAGGCAAAGAACGTCAAAACTGCGAAAGCCGCACCTACTGGAGCTGGCGATGTTTGGACTTGGACAGCGATTGATAGCGATAGCAAAATGATATTGTCCTACGAAGTTGGGGATCGTTCCGCCGCAACCGCAATAGAGTTCATGGACGATCTACGCAGTCGCCTTGCAACACGAGTCCAGTTGACCACAGACGGGCACAAAGCCTACTTAGAGGCAGTTGAGGGCGCTTTCGGTGGCGATATAGACTACGCCATGCTTGTGAAGCTTTACGGCGATGATGGACGGAAATCGCCCGAACGGAAATATAGCCCATCGGTTTGCCATGGTGCACGCAAAACTCCTATTGAGGGCAATCCAGATTTAAAGCACGTTTCCACCTCGCACGTTGAGCGGGCTAACCTCTCAATGCGGATGGGGATGCGCCGCTTTACGCGCCTGACAAACGGGTTCAGCAAAAAACTGGAAAATCACCTGAACATGCTTTCACTGTATTTCGTGCACTACAACTTTGTGCGCATCCACAAAACTTTGAAAATGACTCCGGCAATGGCCGCTGGCGTTTCTGACACTCTGCACGATATGGAATGGGTTGTTGGCCTAATAGACGCAAGAGCACCTAAGAAGCGCGGGCCTTATAAGAAAAAAGATATTTCAAACTGAGACACTACCGAAATTCAACCGGCTTTGACTGCTAGAAAAAGCGGGATAGGCGCAGAGAGATTGTTGTGGGCGGGCGCAGATAGGTGCCGGAGCCTGCCGTGGTTTCTCGGCCACCAAATTCGGTGCCGTTTGGTCCAAAGCCCTTGCTGGCGTTGAGCGAGATATCCAGATTATCCGTGGGAGAAACGGCAAGCTGCACTTTCGCGGCCACGCTACCATCATTGAGGCTGGTGATCACAACCGGCGAAAGGGTGGCCCCCGCCGCAACGCCGATCTGCGCGCCCAATGCCAGAAAATCCTGACCCACATTAAAAAGCTGCCCCGTAGCGAGGCGACTGGCCAAGGCGGGGGGCAGAGCGTCCAGCGGTGTGGCGGTATCTACGCCCAAACCATTGCGGAAATATTCGGCGAAATAGGTGATGTTGATATCGCCCAGCGCACTGCTATTGGAGATATTGAGCAAGGCGTTGGTGGCTTGGCTGCCATCCGCCATAAACCATTGCCCAAGCTCGACATTCCACGCCGCGCCCCCCAATGGCCCACCAAGAGAAAGCGTAAGCAGGGTATCACCGCGATCCTGCGCCAGCATCGCCGTACCGTCAAGCGCGCCCAGCAGAAGCGATGCCCGCAGCGCCAGCGTTGATTGTCCCCAATCCAGCGGGCCACCCGCCATCGCCCGACGCGGCACCAAAACCGCCACGATGTCATTGCCGTTATCAAACAGATATTGGCCATAGAGCATCTCGACCCCGGGCTTATAGGCGGTATCTATTGCCGCTGGCGAAAACGGCGCGATAATATCGGAGGGGTTGAACACCTGCCCCGCCCCCCATGTAACCGCTTGCCGCCCGATTTTAAGCACCACATTGCCACCGGCATAGCTTAGAGACAGACGGTCCAGCGACAGGCTCAAGCGCGCGTTGGCACTAGAGGTGATATCAGCGCTAAGATCAAAATAACTCGGTGGAGGCACGGGCGGCGAAAGCCCCGCCAGTGCGCTGGAAAATGCCACATTATCTCCGGCCTGATAGGCGAGCAGGGTTTGCATCTCGATACGCCACGGGCCAGCCCCGCCCTGCCACATAAGGCGGGCCTTGGCCTCCAGGGTTTGGCGGGAGGCATAACCCAGCGCTGCGTCTAGGCTATCGGGTGCAGCCCGATCCAGACTGCCGCCAAAATCCAGCCGCACCCTTAGAGGATCGGCCAAGGCCGGAGAGGCCAGCAGCAGGCTAGCCGCGAGTATCGCTTTCAATTTGTCCATCTGTCATCTCTATATGTCGTTTAGAATGTTCCATCACGCGGGGATCATGGGTGCCGATCAAAAAGGTAATGCCGCTTTCCTGATTTAGCCGATACATAAGATCCACCAGCTCTTTGGTGGTGGTGCTGTCCAAATTGGCGGTAGGCTCATCCGCCAGCACAATCCCCGGGCGAGCGACCAAGGCGCGGGCAATCGCCACCCTTTGTTGCTGCCCGCCGGATAGCGCCGATGGGCGGCGGGCCTCCATGCCTTGCAGGCCCACTTCGGCCAAGGCTTCGTCGGCGCGGCGGCGGCGCTCGCTTGGCTCCACCCGCAGCAGGCGCAGCACAAATTCCACATTCTCCCGTGCGCTTAATACCGGCACCAGATTATAGGCCTGAAAGATAAAGCCGATTTTATTGAGCCGAAGATCCGAAAGCTCCGATTTATTCAGCCCGTTCAGGTTTTGCCCATCAACAATCACCTCCCCCGCCGTGGGGTGATCCAGCGCGCCCACGGTATTGAGCAGCGTGGTTTTGCCCGAGCCGGAAGGGCCGGCCAGCGTGGCAAAATCCCCCTCCATTATTTCCAGGTCAATGCCGCGCAGGGCATGAACCGCAAGATCGCCCTTGCCGAAGATTTTGGTAATGCCTTTGCAGCTTACGATAGGTTTCATGCTTGTTCCTTCAGGTTGCTTGCCGCATGGCTTCCACGGGGCTGATCTTTTGCGCGCGGTAAGCCGGCCATAGCGCCACCAGCACGCCCAGCGCCCAGATCGCCAGCGGGAAGATGATATAATCCGAGGCATTCACTTCGAGATAAAGCGTATCGCCCGCCTTGAAGGCCTCAAGCGCTTGGCCAAAGGCGCTTAGATCAATGCCGTCGGACAAGCCCCAGACCGTAGCCGCGCCCGCGAGCATGCCGAGCAAGACCCCCAGCCCGATCAGCAGGATCGATTCAAGCGTAACCAGCCACAGCACATGGCGCGATTTGAAGCCAAGCGCCCGCAGCAGGCCAAATTCGTGGGTGCGCTCGAATACCGCCATAAGCTGGGTGTTGATCACCCCGATCGAGATCATCACCATCATCACCGCCATCCAGATAAAAACCACCCCGCCCATGGTGGCGTCCATCGCCCCCATGATCAGCGATATTTTGCGCCATTCCCGCACATCAAGGCCGGGCGCGGCGGCGCGCAGGCGCTCGATAACCCCCGCCAGCGCGGCATCTTCCGGCACCTCAAAGGCGATTTCCGCGATTTTATCGCCCACCCCCACCATCTCTTGCATCGGGCTACGGCCGGTGAAAATATAGGTATCCTCAAAGGCAGTGTCGGCATCATAAATCCCGACCACATCAAAGCTGCGCTCTTCCAGCCAGCCATCTTCGGCCGTCACCATCAAGATAATCCGCCGCCCGAGCGCGGTTTTCAGCCGCTTGGCGAGATTAAGGCCGATCACCGCGCTATCATCCTCCACCCCGTTCAAATAGCGCCCCTCGACGATCTTTGAAGGGATCGATGAAATCCGGCGCTCGGCTTCGGGATCTACCCCCGTCAGGCTAATGGGCAGGGTTTTATATTCCGATTGCACCACGCCAGGCAATTCCAGCCGCACGGCCCAGTTGGAAATATCGGGGCTGTTCAGCGCCGCGATCAGCGCCTCATTCGGCGGGGGCATCAGATTGGAGATATTCGGATCATCCATATAGCCCTCCGCATGGATCTGCCCCTGCGCGATCAGCAGCCGCAAGGTGGCATCGCGCGAGGATTGCGCCCACGCGCTGATAAAGCTGGCCACTGCTAAAATGGACCACAGCCCGACCGATACCACAAACAGCGTAATAATTGTCCGGCGCGGGTTGCGCCACAGGTTGCGCCACGCCAGCGGGGCTAACAGCTTCAGGGTTTCCATCATGCCGCTCCCATCGCGCTAACAGGCTCCAGCCCCAAGATTCGCCGATAAGGAATAAGCCCCAGCACGATGATCGAGCCAACGATAATCCCTGGTCCTATTGTGGCCGAAAACAGGCTCAAATCAGGGTAAACCCGCCCCGAAATTCCCCATTGCCCCAGCACCTCCTGCATGCCCGGAAAGCTGATGCCCACCCC
>WFUK01000377.1 GCA_015485015.1 Paracoccaceae bacterium
CCCGTGAGCGATATGGTGGTGCCGTTTTCCATGTTGCTTAATCTGGCTTCGGCTTCCAGCGCGGAAAACAAGGCGCAGATGTGGGGCTTTATCAACAAATACGCCCCCGATGCCAGCCCCGAAACCCATCCCGGGCTGGATGCCGCCGCCGAGCAGGCCGTGCGCTATTTCCATGATTTTGTGAAGCCGGAAAAAACCTATCGCGCGGCAACTGATCTTGAGCGCGCGGCGCTTGAGGCTCTGGCGACCGAGCTTAAGGGCTGGGACGGCGAGGCGGAGGCTGACGCGCTGCAAAGCGCTGTGTTTGCCGTGGGCAAGGCGCATGGGTTTGAGCCGCTGCGCGATTGGTTCAAGGCGATTTACGAGGTGCTGCTCGGGGCCTCGCAAGGGCCGCGCTTTGGCGGGTTCATCGCACTTTACGGGGTGGATGAAACCGTGGCGCTGATCGAAAAGGCGCTGGCGGGCGAGTTTCTTTAGCCCTTAACCTCATGTGAAACCTATATAGAAAGCCGAGGCGTTGCGCTTCGGCTTTTTTGTGCGCGCGCTGGTTTTACCCTTTTCCTACCCTTTTAAGTTAAATTTTCCCGAAGTCGAAAAACGGCTCGATACTATTTTGTGGCTGGAGTGGCGCGTGGGTCGCTGGCCGAGAAACCGAGAAGGGGTTTTGGATGAATAAGGCAATTACCGATGGTCTGAATTTTATGCCGCCAGCGTTTATTGATGGCTTGCTGGATTGGTCAAGCGAGGACGGCACCCCGGGCTCGCTGACCTATGACGGGGCGGCCAATGCGGCACTTGTGGCCAGCGATCCTGATTTCGGGCCGTGCCTTGAGCTGCAAAAAACCGCGACCCTGCAAAAGCTGCGTTATATGGGCGATACGCCGATTTTGCCGGGCTGTTATTTGCAGGTAAAAGTGCGGTTCAAGGTGCTGAGCGGGCTGTTTCCCTCGGTGCGGATTGCGGCATGGGCGGGCGCGCCCGGTGGGGCGCATGTGCTGGGGCTGAACGAAACGGGGCCGGAATTGCTGCCCAATACCTATGGCCGGATTTACGAGGTGTCGGCAATTATCGGCAGCGGAGATCGCACCGGTGTCGATATGGTTTGGGGCAACGAGCCGGTATTTGCCCATATCGGGCTGGATATGACGGGTGATAATGGCGCGGTGGTGCGGATCGAATCCGTGATCATCGAAGACCAGACCGCTATTTTTCATCGCAAGCTGATGGGCTGGGTCGATGTGCGGGATTATGGCGCGGTCGGGGATGGCATTACCGATGACCGGCTGGCCTTTCTGGCGGCGGATGCCGATGCGCAGGGGCGCGAGGTCGTGGTGTCCGAGGGGACGTATTATCTGTCGAATTCCTTGACGATCAATTCCCCCATTCGCTTTGAAGGCACGCTGATTATGCCCCCCGCCAAGCGGCTTTTGATCACCTCCAATTTTGAATATAAAACCTATGAGGCCGCTTTTGGCAACGAGCGCGAGGCCCTGATCCGCGCCCTTGCTGCGCTGTTTAATTTCACCGACCACGAGTCGCTGGACCTTGGCGGGCGGCGGATTCAGCTGGATTCCCCGATTGACGTGCATGCGGCTGTGGGCAATAAAAACAACTTTGGCAATCGCCGCGTGCTGCGCAACGGCTCGCTGGAGGCGACCTCGTCGGCGGGTTGGGATACGACCGTGGTTACTTCCAGTGCCAGCTATTCCACCTCCAGCCCGCTTACGCTTTCCAATGTGGTGAATGTGGCGAATATCGCGGTTGGCTCTTTGGTAACGGGGGCCGGCGTCGGGCGCGAGATTTATGTGACGGAGGTAAATATTCCGGCGGGATCGCTGACGCTATCGCAAGAATTGATCAATCCGCCCACCTCACAAACCTACACTTTCGAGCGCTTCAAATATCTGCTGGATTTTTCCGGTTTTAACGGCTTGTCCCGGTTTCAAATCACCAATGTGGAATTTGCCTGCTACGGGAATAGCTCCGGACTGTTGCTGCCCTTTAGCGGCTATGCGTGGCATGTCCATAATAGCTGGTTTTTGAAGCCCAAAGACCGCGGGCTGACCTCCTATAATGCGGGCTGTTATGGTATGTCATTGTATAATAACGAGTTTTATACCAACGAATACGATACTTTGGCGCAAAACCGCACCACCATCGCTTATAATACCAACTCCAATGATGTAAAAGTACGTGATAATATGTCGGTGCGTTTCAAGCATTTCGGGGTGATGGCGCGCGCGGGTCATATCATTACCGGCAATCACTTTTGGCAAGGCGACGGCGCACCGGTGGGCGAGCGCACCGCCGGAATCGTGTTTACCTCGCGGAATTGCAATTCGGTGATTACCTGCAATTATGTGGATAATTGCTATCTTGAAGTCGTGAACGAGCATGCGAATTTCAACAATGTGGGGGTGAATGCCTCGCCGTTTGGCTCGATCTCGATGACGGGGAATATTTTTGTTGTGTCCAACGTTTTGGCGTGGTTCACCTTTTTCCGCTTGGCACCTTATGGCAGTGGTCACAATATCGACGGCATTTCCGTGATCGGCAACACCTTCAAAATTCTGGGCAATGATGTGATTGACCGGGTGGATAGCGTCGATACTTCAAATGGCGGGTTTAATCATGCCCTGACCACAAATGTGGTGTTTGAGGGTAATACGTTTAACGAGGTGACCAACCGCACGGAAAATCCGGCCTTTGTGGAGGTAACGCAAGCCTCGGCTTCGGCAACATGGACCTATTCCAACGCCGCAAAAATCCCGTTTGGCGGGCAGCTGCGCGGGGTTTCCAGCTGGGCGACAATCGGGCCGCTGCAAGACGGAGGCAACGTTACGCGCTTTGATACGCCCTATTTTACCCCAAATGTAGGGGCGGGGGGCAGCAGCGTGAATATCACGTGGCCCGCCGCGCGCAAAGGCACATTGCAGCTGAATTTGCGCTGCGATAACCTCGCCTGATCGAGGCATTGAAAAAGGTATATGGCCGGGGTTACCTGCCATATATCTCCATCCTAAGCCTGCATAAAGCCGCGAATAGCAAAATAGAGCAGGGCGGCCAGCACGCCAGCCGCCGGCACCGTGATCACCCATGCGGCAGCGATTTTGATCGCCATAGAGCGCTTTACCAGCTCCTTTTTATAGGCTTTGCGCAGGCGCTTATGGTCGGCCTTGATCAAGCCGCGTTCGGCTTTCATGGCCGCGAGCAGCTCCCCCTTTTCCTTGATATCCGCCGTTTCGAATTTGTGCAAAAACGCATCTACCGTTTCGGGCGGCTCGCCTTCATAGTGGTCCCGAATTTCGGCCAACAGGCGATCATGGTTTGATTCCAGATATTCCCGCAAAAACCCGACCCCGAATATGCCACCAACCGCAATATGGGTGGAGCTGACGGGCAGGCCAAGCTGCGAGGCGATGATTACGGTGATCGAGGCCGCCAGCGCCACACAAAACGCCCGCATCATATCCAGATCGGTGATTTCGCTACCCACGGTGCGAATGAGCTTTGGCCCGAATAAAGCCAGCCCGACCGCAATGCCCAGCCCGCCGATCAGCATCACCCAAAGCGGAATTTCGGCCTTGGCGGCCACCCCGCCATGGGCCAGCGCATCGCTAATAGCGGCCAGCGGGCCAACGGCATTGGCGACATCATTTGCCCCATGGGCAAAGCTGAGCATCGCTGCCGAAAGAATAAGCGGAATGGCAAAGAGCGTGGCGACGCTGGCCCGATCATTTGTCAGGTTTTTCGAGGCTTTTTCCACCAGAGCTTTCACC
>WFUK01000378.1 GCA_015485015.1 Paracoccaceae bacterium
CTTCTCCACCCGCCGCCAGCAGGCCCCCGCGCTTATCTCCGCGCGCGCGGCCAGTTCCGCCATGGTAAGCGCGCCATCCGCCTGCAAATGCCGCAATAGGCGGCGGTCAATACTATCTACTTGCATGATTTTTTCTATTTTTCAAGTTTTCACGTATATTTCTTTCATATTACCGGCAATATCGTAGATATTCAAATGGTATATCCGGCAATATCCGCTATCCTCCTCCCAGTTCAACCCCAATGAGGATAAAACCATGCGCGTATATTACGACCGCGATTGCGACATCAACCTGATCAAAGACATGAAAGTGGCCATTCTGGGCTACGGCTCCCAAGGCCACGCTCACGCGCTAAACCTGCGCGATTCCGGCGCGAAAAACGTTGTTGTTGCCCTGCGTGAAGGCTCACCTTCCCAAGCCAAAGCCGAGGGCGAAGGCCTGAAGGTTATGGGCATTGCCGAGGCTGCTGCTTGGTGTGATCTGATCATGTTCACCATGCCAGACGAGCTGCAAGCCGAGACCTATAACAAATATGTTAAGGACAACATCCGTGACGGCGCGGCCATCGCCTTTGCCCACGGCCTCAATGTCCACTTCAACCTGATCGAGCCAAAAGCCGGCCTCGACGTGATCATGATGGCCCCCAAAGGCCCCGGCCACACCGTGCGCGGCGAGTTCACCAAAGGCGGCGGCGTGCCCTGCCTTGTGGCGGTAGATCAAGACGCCTCCGGCAAAGCCATGGAAATCGGCCTATCTTACTGCTCCGCTATTGGTGGCGGCCGCTC
The DNA here is from genome assembly GCA_015485015.1 of Paracoccaceae bacterium. Taxonomy (GTDB): domain Bacteria; phylum Pseudomonadota; class Alphaproteobacteria; order Rhodobacterales; family Rhodobacteraceae; genus UBA3077. The sequence goes on from WFUK01000378.1 coordinate 787, forward strand.
CGGCATTATCGAAACCAACTTCCGCCAGGAATGTGAAACCGATCTGTTCGGCGAGCAAGCCGTGCTTTGCGGCGGCATCGTAGAGCTGATCCGCATGGGCTTTGAAACCCTCGTCGAGGCTGGCTACGAGCCGGAAATGGCCTATTTCGAGTGTCTGCACGAAACCAAGCTGATCGTGGACCTGATCTATGAAGGCGGCATCGCCAACATGAATTATTCGATTTCCAACACCGCCGAATATGGCGAATATGTATCCGGCCCGCGCGTTCTGCCTTATGCCGAAACCAAGCAGCGCATGAAAGACGTGCTGACAGACATCCAGAACGGCAAATTCGTGCGTGATTTCATGCTGGAAAACGCCGTTGGCCAGCCGAGCTTCAAAGCCACGCGCCGCATTAACGACGAACACCAGATCGAAAAAGTCGGAGCCACCCTGCGCGCCATGATGCCATGGATTTCAGCGGGCAAAATGGTAGACAAAGAAAAGAACTAAGCTTCATTCTTCTCTAAATACTCAAAAACCTATCAGCGCGCCCCGAGCTTTCCGGGCGCGCTTTTTTTTGCGCCAAGCGCCCCCTCACCATCATTTCGACGCGGCGCGGCCGCACCCCCGCCAAAAGTGCAAGCTCAGACGCGCCGCTCCCTTTCCTCTTGATTTCCGCGCCCAAAACCCCGATTTATAACAAACCAACCATAACGAGGGCCAAAATGCTTAAGAAAATGCTGATCCGCTGGGCCGCTGCCCTCATTCTGGTATTCATCACCTATAATCCAACCAGTCTGAATTACGTTCGCTGGGCGCTTGATAATTACGCCGATAATCTTTCTGTGGTTATCCTGCTCGGGCTTATCCTGTTTGTGGCCTATGTGGTATTTGTGCGCGCCACCCTGCAATCCATCGGCAAAGTCGGCATCGGGCTGGTGCTTACCGTGATCGCGGTGCTGCTTTGGGTGCTGTATGATAAAGGCTGGCTTGACCCCGCCAACGGCACTCTGATGACATGGATCGGGCTGATCGCGCTCTCCTTCATCCTCGGCCTTGGCCTAAGCTGGAGCATTATCCGGCGGCGTATTTCCGGCCAGCTTGATGTGCGCGAATCCGATGGACATGACGATATCGTCGATTAGGCTTGATTTGGAATCGACATCCCCCATCTTAAGCGTTAGATAGCCTCGACCCTAGTGACCGAAAGACCGTAATATGGAAAATATCGTCCTTACCATCCACCTGCTTCTGGCCCTTGGCCTGATCGGGGTTGTGCTGCTTCAACGCTCTGAAGGCGGCGGCCTTGGCATTGGCGGCGGTGGCGGCGGTGCCATGAGCGGGCGCTCTGCAGCCACGGCGCTTTCGAAGCTGACATGGCTTTTGGCAATCGGGTTTCTGATCACCTCGCTGACCCTCACCGTTATTGCGGCCAATAATTCCCGCGGAAATTCGGTATTGGATCTGCCAATCACAGAAACCACCCCCGCCGAAGACCCCAACGCCATATTGATTCCGGATCTGGGTAATGCCGCGACACCATCCACCAATGGCCAGCCTGCGGTTGAGCCAGTGGATAACAGCGCGCCGGCCATCCCGCCCGTAGCCAACTAACCGGCTATGGCGCAAAGCGCCCTGCGGATCGTGCAATAAAAAAGGCTGCGGAGTGACGCAGCCTTTTTTATTTGCTCTATCGCTGGATTAAAGCTTGCTATGCGTTCCATCACAAAGCGGCGCATTTTCCGTGTGCTTACAGCCGCAGAAAAACACTTTTCCGGTTTTCTCGGCGGTGTATTTCACAGGCGTAAAACCAGTATCCTTATGTGATCCATCACAAAATGGCTGGTTTTCTGATTGCCCGCAAGAACACCAAAAGTAATTCTTGCCCTCTTCCACATCCGTGGCATAAGGCCCTTTTTTGGCGATAATCGGTGTATTGGTCATTTGATTCCCCT
>WFUK01000379.1 GCA_015485015.1 Paracoccaceae bacterium
GGCTGGTGGTGCAGGATTTTGGCACCGGACTGGCCCCCGAGCATCTTGGCCGCCTGACCGAGCGGTTTTATCGGGTCAGCGTTTCCAAAAGCCGCGATCAAGGCGGCACCGGGCTGGGCCTGGCGATTGTGAAGCATATCCTTAATCGCCATGAGGGCGCGCTGGAAATCCGCTCCCGACAGGGGGAAGGCTCGCGCTTTACCATCTGGATTCCGGTATTTGGCGAGGCCTAGCCGCCCCGCATGCACAAAGAACATTTAAGGAACAATGGGGCTTTTATATTTGGAATATTTGCTGTAATCATAGCTGCATGAATGATTGGGACCTTGGGGAATCGGATGCTTTTGAAGCCGCTGTGCCGCTATCGCAACAGGCGATGGGCGCGCGGCCTCAAGCCTATTTGCAAGGCTTAAACCCCGCACAAAAGCAGGCGGTAGAAACGCTGGACGGGCCGGTATTGATGCTGGCAGGGGCTGGTACTGGCAAAACCAAAGCGCTGACCGCGCGGATCGCGCATTTGCTGCATACAGGCCGCGCGCGACCCAACGAGATTCTGGCCGTGACCTTCACCAATAAAGCCGCGCGCGAGATGAAAGAACGGGTGGCGAAAAATCTGGGGGGAAATGTTGAGGGCGTGCCGTGGCTTGGCACGTTTCACTCGGTCTGCGTCAAGCTTTTGCGCCGCCATGCCGAGCTGGTCGGGCTGAAAAGCAGCTTTACCATTCTCGACACCGACGATCAGCTCCGCCTGATGAAGCAGCTCATTCGGGCCGAGAATATCGACGAAAAACGCTATCCGCCGCGCATGCTGGCCGGCATTATCGATGGCTGGAAAAACCGCGCGCTAACGCCCTCCAGGGTGCCAAGCGGCGAGGCGGGCAAATATAACCGGCGCGGGGTCGAGCTTTACGAAATGTATCAGGCGCGGCTGACCACGCTGAATGCGGTCGATTTTGGTGATCTGCTTTTGCATATGGTGCAGATATTTCAGGCCTATCCCGATATTCTGGCGCAATATCAAAGCTGGTTCAAATATATACTGGTAGACGAATATCAGGATACCAATATCGCGCAATATCTATGGCTGCGCCTGCTGGCCAGCGGGCATAAAAACATCTGCTGTGTCGGGGATGACGACCAGTCGATCTATGGCTGGCGCGGCGCGGAGGTTGGCAATATCCTGCGCTTCGAGAAGGATTTTCCGGGCGCGCATGTGGTGCGGCTGGAGCAGAATTACCGCTCCACCCCGCATATTCTGGCGGCGGCGGCGGGGGTGATTGAAAGCAATGAAGGGCGGCTCGGCAAAACCTTGTGGACCGCCGAAAAAGAGGGCGAAAAGGTCCGGCTGATTGGCCATTGGGATGGCGAGGAAGAGGCCCGCTGGATTGGCGAGGAGATCGAGGCCTATCAGCGCGGCACCCGGGGGCTGGAGCCGGTTTCGCCCAATGATATGGCGATTTTGGTGCGCGCCAGCCACCAGATGCGCGCCTTTGAGGACCGGTTTATGTCGATCGGCATTCCTTATCGTGTGATCGGCGGGCCGCGCTTTTACGAGCGTATGGAAATCAGGGATGCCATGGCCTATTTTCGGGTGGTTGTCAGCCCCGATGATGGCATGGCCTTTGATCGCATCGTCAACACCCCCAAGCGAGGTTTGGGGGATAAAGCCTTGCAAACCATCGCTAAACTGGCGCGGGATAACGGGGTATCTCCCTTTGAGGGTGCGCGGATTGTGCTGGCGGAAAAGGCGCTGCCCGCGCGGGCCTGCAACAGCCTGAATGGCGTGATCGAGAGCTTTGATCGCTGGCGCGCGGCGCTGCATAATGGCGCGGATTTTATCCGGCTGGCCGAGACCATTCTGGACGAAAGCGGCTATATGGACCGCTGGAAAAACGATAAATCAATCGAGGCCGAGGGGCGGGTTGAAAACCTGAAAGAGCTGATCAAGGCGTTGGACAGCTTTGAAAACCTGCAAGGGTTTTTGGAGCATGTCAGCCTCGTGATGGAAAACGCACAAACGGATTCCGGTGAAAAGGTCAGCATCATGACCCTGCACGCCGCCAAGGGGCTGGAATTCCCCTGTGTTTTCCTGCCCGGCTGGGAGGACGGGCTTTTCCCGAGCCAGCGCAGCATGGATGAAAGCGGGCTGAAGGGCGAGGAAGAGGAACGCCGGCTGGCTTATGTTGGCATTACGCGGGCCGAAAAGCTTTGCACGATTTCTTTTGTTGCCAACCGGCTGCTGCACGGCCGCTGGCAAAACGCGCTGCCCTCGCGCTTTATCGACGAGTTGCCCTCCGAGCATGTAGACGTCCTCAC
>WFUK01000380.1 GCA_015485015.1 Paracoccaceae bacterium
AAAGCGCCGGGGGCTTTGCCGGGCTTTACGCCCGCGTCAATCCAGCCCTTGTCAAAGAAGGGTATGAGGATTTCGCTCAGGCGCGGATCAAAGTCGGCGTAAGCATCGATCACAATCTCGCGGGCCTGATCCCAGCTTACCAGACGATCTTCTTCATCCGGCAATGGCGCGTTGCGGTCCCACATCTCCAGCTTTTCCAAGCCCAGCCACTTGGCCTTTAGCGCATAATAGCGGTGCGAAAGCTTGGGATATGCCGCAACCACCGCATCGCGCAGGGCTTGCACCACTTCGGGTTCAACATCATTGGCGAGGTGGCGGGATTTTTGCGGGGTTTCCAAGCCGCGCCAGCGATCCTCGATCTCTTTTTCCTTGGCCAGCGTATTGGTGATGCGGGCAAAAAGCGGCAGGTGCTTGGCAAAGACCACGGCCAAGGCTTTTGCCCCCACTTCGCGGCGGGCGCGATCACTATCCGATAGCAGATTGAGCGTGGCTTCCAGGCCGGTTTCTTCGCCGTCTACCTGAAAGGTCAGCCCGGCCATGGTTTCGTCAAACAGCCTATTCCACGCCGAGGCTCCCACAACCGAAGTGTCATGCAAGAATTTTTCAAGCTCGTCGGAAAGCTGGTAGGGCTTCATGGCGCGCATCCGGTCCAACACGGGCTTATAACGATTAAGGGCGGGGCTTTGGGCCAGCAAGCCATCCAATACCGCATCCTCGATCCGGTTCATTTCCAGCGTGAAAAACACCAATGGATTGCTGAATTCGGTAATCATACCCTGCATATCAGACATAAATTTGGCACGCTCGCCGTCGGAGGTATTTTGATAATAGCGCAGGCCGGCATAAGACATGATCCGGCCCATCTTGCCCTGCATCGCCTCGTAACGCTCAATCACCCGCAGCATTTCCGCCGCGTCCAGCCCCGAGAGCTTACCCTCGTAATCGCTGGCAAAGCTTGCGGTTTCTGCTTTCACCCAGTCCAGATCACGGGTGATTTCAAGGCAATCCGGCGCTGAATAAAGATCGTCCAGATTCCAGCTTGGCAGGTCTCCCACATCCTCGCCGCCAGAAGGCGGGGTATCTGATTGTGAAACAGGGGCGGGCATGGGAAATTTGAACATGGGTTTCTCCGGTTGGTTTTCTGATAGATATGGAGCTTTGCCGGCTATTGCAATTCAACAGTTGAAATTCGCGGCCAAAAGCAACAAGCCCCCCGAAAGGGAGGCTTGCGCAGACAGGATTTACCCTGAGCCTAGCCCAGCTTTTGGAGCTTTTTGATGATCTTTTCCGCATCTTTCACGCGGCTTTCAAAATCGCTATATTCGGCTTTGGCGATTTTCAAAAACTCGGTGGCGTCCTTGATTTGCGGCTTGCACATATCAGCCAGCCCGACCGTGCCTTTCAGGCGTTTCGAGAGCATGTTGATGCTGATCGTCATGCTTTTCAGCTTGCCGCGCGCCTGCTTGCCATTGGCCTTGAACGTGGCTGAATAGCCAGAGATCATGTCCATCACGCGGGGGTCAAGCGCGGTTTTGGCCTTTTTGTTTTGTTCAATGGTCGAGAGCGGGTTTGAGCATTTATACAAAATATCCGATACTTCCTGGCGCTCCGAATCCATTTCGGCCACGATCCGGTCGACATCATCCATAGCGTCATTCAGCGAGCTTAAATCCCCCAGTTTTCGCTGTCCCGCCTTGATATAAGCATTTACCCGCTTTTCATATTCCTCCAGCCGCTTGGTAAGCTGGATGGTGCCCGCACCCACCTTAATCTGGATCAGGCGCGCTTTTTGCATGTTATTTATCCGGCTCGGATCTTGCATGGCACCCCGCGCGGTCGTGATCCAGCCATCTTTACGATATTCAGGCACCAACGCATCATTCAGCTCATTATTATCGTCTTTGATATCCGAAATGCTTTGTAACACAATCTGCGCTTGCTGCTGCATGGCATCGAAATGCTTATCCTCAAAACCCTTGACTTTGAGCAGCGCTTCAATGGTTTTTACCGCAGCCTGCGCTTTTCGGCGTTCGGATTTAGCCAGCTCAGCATTTTCAACCGTCCATCGCGCCGCATTATCCGCCATCGGCCCGACCAGACCCACAACATAATCATCCCATGTCGCCTCGTTGCCCTCGTAATCACCATCCGCTTTTGCCGCTTCGACCTTACCCGCCGCAATTCCGGCAGCTCTCTCGATATTCAAAAGATTGTATCCAGGCATAATTATCCCCTTGCTTTAATTGATGTAAATATTCGTATAGTGCTTCAACTTTAGATTCGACCTGACGCTAGGGCAAGCATGGCCTAACCGGTTTGGCAGAAAAAACTAATCGTTTGTCACTTTCCCGACAGTCGCAATTCAACCACCACCGGAAAATGGTCAGAGGCGGTGAGCAGGGCATTTTTGAGCGTCTCATTGGCATAGCAGACCGGATCATCAAACGGATGATATATCCGCCAGCTCGCCGCCATCGCCAGATCGGGGGACAGCATCACATAATCAAGCAAGGTATTCACATACCATTTCAGCCCCGCATGGTAAAACCGCGCCGAAGAAAGCGCCCAGCCCTGCATCGGGTCAAGCCACAACCGCGCATTTGGATCTTTCAGATGGGTTTCGGGCGTGGCCGCATCGCCCAGCACCACCTCAACCCCGGCCTCCTGAAAGCACGGCTCCGCCTCCAGGCAGCGATCATGGTTTTCATGCTTGGGACCATCGTTAAAATCCCCCAGCACAATCAGGGATTCACCCTGAGCAAGGTGGTCCGTCACCCGCTGTCTTATCCAGTGGCATTGCGCCAATTGCTTCTTGCGGTTGGCAATCGCGATTTTCAGCGCCACGGCTTTGTCTTTTTCGCCATGCACCGCCTTTGATTTTGCATGCACCCCGATCAGGCGCAAGGCTTTGCCGCTGGGCTTGTGCCGCATTGCCACCTCGAGCGGCGGTTTGGAAAAGGTATAGATCTCGCCGGTTGTCGCATCTTTGAATTTACTATCAAAGCGCGGCGCGTGCTGCACCTGCCGGCCATCGGCCCGCAGCCCCAGCGGTGCGTGCTTGGCCTCCAGCATGTCCGGATCATATAGCAGGGTGATTTCCTGCCGTGTATGGCTTTCAAAACCACTAAGCGCGCGGGAGGTGCGCAAGCCGTAGGCCTCGGCAAAGTTTTGCAAGGCCCGCACCGAATTGCGGTCACCGCCCGTATCCGGTGCCTCAATAACCATAATCGCGTCGGCATCCACTGCCTTCAGTACCCGGGCAATCGCTGCCAGTTGATCCTTGCGTTTCACCTTATAGCGGCTCGACCACTCATCGTCATCCAGCAACCGATCATGGCGACCAAAAAGGTTGGTGAACCACTCGATATTATAAGTCGCGATGCGGAGCGCATGGCCGTTTGGTGCCTCAGGCGGGTTCGCTTTGGCGCTCGGCACGAACATTCTCCCACGCTTCATTGATAGAAATCAGGCGGTTACTGGCTATCTGCACCGCCTCGGGCGGCAAGCCCCGCGCGATCATCGCATCGGGGTGGTATTGCTTTACCAAATGACGGTAGCGCTTTTTAATATCCTCAAAGCTGGCCGAGGGCGAGATGCCAAGCACGGAATACGGATCCGGCACCATGCCGGGCACATGCCGCGCCCGCAGGCATAGAAATACACGCGGCTCCAGCCCGAATATCTCGGCCACGCGCGACAGGAATACGTCTTCCTTGGGGTGGTATTCCCCATCGGCCATGGCGATATGGATCAAGCCCTCCAGCAGGTCGATCAGCATTTCGCGATCTTCCCTAAACATCTTGGCGATCTTGAAAGCATAGGCCTCATAGCCCGCTACATCTTGGCGCGCGAGATCAAACACCCTGGCGGCATGGGCTTCATCGGCTGGCGGGATTTGAAAGATTTGTCGAAATACAATCACCTCTTCGCGCGTCACCTGCCCGTCCGCTTTGGCCATTTTTGCGCCTAAGCCGATAATTGCAATGGTAAAGCCGATCGAGCGCTCCGGCGGGGTGCGCAATTGATCAAACAGGTTTGATAACCCCTCGCCAGAGGCAAGGGATTTTAGCGCGTCAGAGATTCGGGTCCAGATCGACATGGGGGAAGTATAGCGTATCGAACCGGATATGGCGATTTCAATTTTCCGCTAGCCGCATCACATTCAAGCTATAGGCAGGCTTTTATCCAAGCGTTTTATCGGCTCGTGAAACAGGAAAAACGGGGTGTAATCTAGGGTTAACCACGTTTCAGGGCCTTTTATTTGGCGCTTGACGATGCGCCCTGCCCTCATTTTGCCAAGATGAAAGGCCAGCGTGGCGCGCTTTAGCCCTGTGCGATGCAAAAGGCGGTGGAATGGCAGACCGTTGCCATCCGCCTCTTGCAAAACCTTGAATATCATCTGCCGGCGTGGATGGGCGAGTGCATTGAAAAATTCGGCCATGATTTCTTGCTTAGGCGTTGGTTTCATGAGGTAAATACCTTTACTATGATTACTACTAACCTAGGTTAGTAGTAATAAATTAACGATAGGTTAAGCGAGCAACGCCCAAGAAACCCCACGCTTGCACCCGACAGCGCAAAGCACTAACCATAAGAAAACCGCAATTGGAGAACAGCATGACAGCGTGGGATTTCTGGGTAGATCGTGGCGGCACCTTTACCGATATTGTGGCGCGTGATCCGCGAGGCGCACTACACACTAAAAAGCTACTTTCAGAAAACCCCGAGCAATACGAAGACGCCGCCCTGCACGGCATTCGCGGGTTTCTAGGGCTGGAAACCACTGCCAAAATACCCACCAGCATGGTGGCCTCGGTGAAAATGGGCACAACCGTCGCAACCAACGCCCTGCTGGAGCGCAAGGGTGATCCCGTAGTGCTGGTCACCACGAGAGGCCTTGGAAATCAGCTCCGTCTTGCCTATCAAAACCGGCCCAAATTGTTTGACCGCGAAATCCTGCTGCCCGAGATGCTTTACGACGAGGTCATCGAAGCTGGCGAGCGCATGCGCGCCTCGGGGGCCATCGAGGCCCCGCTCGACGCGCCTAAGCTAGACGCCGCTCTGCGCACGGCTTTTGCGCGGGGTATTCGGGCTTGCGCGATTGTGTTTGTGCATGGCTATCGCCACCATGCCCATGAAAGCCAAGCCGCCGAAATCGCCCGCAAGGTCGGCTTTACGCAGGTTTCCGTCAGCCACGAGGTCTCGCCCTTGATGAAGATGGTTTCGCGCGGGGATACCACGGTGGTGGACGCCTATCTCACCCCCATTTTGCGCCGCTATATTGACCGCGTCGCCGCCGCTTTTGAGGGGGATACCACTGGCAAGCTGATGTTCATGCAAAGCTCGGGCGGGCTAACGGATGCGCAGGCGTTTCAAGGCAAGGACGCGATCCTTTCCGGCCCCGCAGGCGGCGTTGTTGGCTGTGTGCGCACCAGCGAGATTGCGGGCAAAACCCAAGTGATCGGCTTTGATATGGGCGGCACCTCGTCTGATGTTTGCCATTTTAACGGCGAGTTCGAGCGGGTGCTGAATACCGAGGTCGCAGGCGTGCGCATTACCGCGCCGATGATGAATATCCATACCGTAGCCGCGGGCGGTGGCAGCCTGCTGACCTATGATAATGGCCGCATGCAGGTTGGTCCCGAGAGCGCGGGAGCCAATCCCGGGCCAGTATGCTATGGCCGTGGCGGGGTGCTGGCGGTTACCGATGCCAATGTGATGGCCGGCAAGCTGCGCCCCGAGTTTTTCCCTGCCATTTTTGGCCCCGATGCCAATCAGCCGCTGGATGTGCGCGCCACCCGCGAGGCCTTTGAAACGCTTTCGCGGCAGGTAGGGCGCTCGCCCGAAGATCTCGCCGACGGCTTCCTGCGCATCGCGGTAGAAAACATGGCCAACGCGATCAAGAAAATATCCGTGCAGCGCGGTTATGATGTGACCGAATATTGCCTGAGCGTATTTGGTGGCGCGGGGGCGCAGCATGCCTGCGCCATTGCCGATACCCTTGGCATGACCACCTGCCTGATCCACCCGATGGCCTCGCTGCTTTCGGCTTATGGCATGGGGCTGGCCGATATCCGTGCCAGCCGCGCCCAAGCCATGGAGGCCGAGCTAAGCGCCAAAACCCGCCTTGAAGCCGCCGCGATGATCGACGGGCTTGGCGTGCAGGCGCTATCCGAAGTCGAAGCTCAAGGCGTGCCGGAATCCGATATTTCGCTCAGCATGGCCCTGCATCTCAAGGTCAAAGGCACCGATACCAGCCTGCCCATTCCCTTTGCCGACGAAGCCGTGATGCGCGCGCAATTCACCGCCGCCCACAAGGCGCGCTTTGGCTTTTCGCCAGGCGATACCCCGCTGGTGATCGAGAATATCAGCGTCGAGGCCGTGGGCCGCGCCACCGACCTGACCGAGCCGACGCATAAAACTGTATCGCGCGATGAAACCTATAAAACCGCCCTGACCGCGCCGGTTTATCTCGGCGGCGCGTGGCATGAAGCGCGGTTTATCAAGCGCGATTCCGTACAGCCAGGCGATACCATTACCGGCCCTGCGGTGCTGGTCGAACCTCATACCTCTATCGCCATCGAGCCGGGTTGGCGCGCCCGTATTACCGCCCATAACCATGTGGAATTGCAGCGTTATCAGGCCATTTCCCGCGCCCATGCCATCGGCACCAAGGCCGACCCCGTGATGCTGGAAGTGTTTAACAATCTATATATGTCGATCGCCGAGCAGATGGGCGCGGTGCTGGAAAACACCGCCGCCTCCGTCACCATCAAAGAACGGCTGGATTTTAGCTGTGCGGTGTTTGATGCGGCGGGGGATCTGATCGCCAACGCCCCGCATATGCCGGTGCATCTTGGCTCGATGGGGGCCTCGGTGCTGGCGATCATCGCCCAGAATCCGGTGATGAAAGATGGCGATGTTTATGTGCTGAACGCGCCCTATAATGGCGGCACCCACCTGCCCGATATCACGGTGGTAACACCGGTTTTTAATGATGATGGCAAGGTGCTGTTTTATACCTCGGCGCGCGGCCACCATACCGATGTTGGCGGCCTCACCCCCGGTTCCATGCCGCCTGACAGCCGCTCGATCCACGATGAAGGCGCGCTGATTGATAACTGGAAGCTGGTGGATCAGGGCTATTTTCGCGAGGCCGAAACCCGCGAATTGCTGCTCGCCGCCAAATACCCCGTGCGCGCACCCGATATCAACATCGCGGACCTGAAAGCGCAGGTGGCAAGCTGCGAAAAAGGCGCGCAGGAACTACGAAAAATGGTGGCGCATTTTGGTCTGGAAATAGTGCAGGCCTATATGAAGCATGTGCAGGATAACGCCGAAGAATGCGTGCGCCGCGCCATCGAGACCCTTCAGGATGCCACCTACACCTACCCGATGGATCCTGACTTTGACGGCAACCCGCGCGAGATCAGGCTGAAAATCAGCGTTGATAAACAGGCCCGCACCGCCACCATTGATTTCACCGGCACCACAGGCCAGCTCGCCACAAATTATAACGCGCCCGAGCCTGTGACCCGCGCCGCCGTGCTTTATGTTTTCCGGCTATTGGTCGATGATAATATCCCGATGAACGAAGGGGTGATGAAGCCGCTCAACGTGATATTGCCAAGCGGCACCATGCTCTCGCCGCAATATCCGGCGGCGGTGATCGCGGGCAATGTGGAAACCTCGCAAGCCGTGACCTCGGCGCTATTATTGGCGCTCGGGGTGCAGGCGGCCTCGCAAAGCACGATGAACAACACCACATGGGGCAATGCAAAATACCAGTATTACGAAACCATCTGCGGCGGCTCGGGCGCGGGGCTGCGCCATGATGGCACGGGGCATAATGGCACTAGCGGTATCCACACCCATATGACGAATTCTCGCCTGACAGACCCCGAGGTGCTGGAATGGCGCTATCCGGTGTTGCTGGAAGAATTCTCCATCCGCAATGGCTCGGGCGGCAAGGGCAAATTCAAAGGCGGCGACGGCACCACACGGCGCATCCGGTTTTTGGAGCCGATGACGGTGGCGGTGCTATCGGGTCACCGCGTCACCCCGCCCCCCGGGCTTGCGGGCGGCGATGCCGGCGGGCTGGGCCGCACCCGCATCCTGCGCGCCGATGGCCGCATTGAAGAACTGGCCTCGGCGGATAAGCGCGAAATGCAGGCGGGGGATACCTATTGGCTAGAAACACCGGGCGGGGGTGGCTTTGGCCCTGCCAAGGAGTAATATGGCTGAAATCCGATTTGTGGCGGGGCTTAACGCCCGGATCACCGCAGCCCTTTGCGCATCGCCTTCCAGATTACCGCAAGGCTGATCAGCAGCCAAAGCCCGCCCCATAGCCACGCGGTGCCGCCAAATTGCTGGGCCAGATTATAAGCGTCCGAGCGCTCGGAGCTGCGCAGAATGGTATCGCTCAGAATATCAAACGGCACATAGATCATACTGGTCAGCCCGATCACCCGCAGCGCCATGTCATTGATCTTGGCCGACAGATATTGCGCGCTCGCCAGCATTGCCACCCCCGCCGCAATGGTAAACCCCAGCGCAAAGGGTTCGCGAATATACAGCCCCGCCACCAGCAGCAATACCCCGCCCAGCACCCCCATCATCGCTTTATCCGCGCGGCTTTTCAGCGCTGCCATAAAGATCAACAC
>WFUK01000381.1 GCA_015485015.1 Paracoccaceae bacterium
AATCGTCGGGAAAATCGCCTCCCATAAATCGTCAGCGCGGGCGGTGCGCTGCTGGATCACCGGGGTCGAGGACAGATCCAGCACCACGATATCGGCTTCCATACCCGCTGCCAGATTGCCGATATTACCCTCCAGATGCAGGGCTTCGGCGCTGCCTTTGGTCGCCATATAAAGCAATTGTGCAGGGTGGATGGCATTGCCGCGAAGCTGGCTGATTTCATAAGACGACGCCATGGTGCGCAGCATCGAAAAGCTGGAGCCGCCGCCGACATCCGTCGCCAGCCCCGTGCGAATACCTAGCGCATGGCTGCGGGTGGCGTGGAATAGCCCCGAGCCGATAAAGGCATTCGAGGTCGGGCAATGGGCAATGCTGGCCCCCGCGTCGCGGATGGCATCCCATTCGCGATCCGATAGATAAATCGAATGGCCCATAATGGCCCCCGGCCCAAGCAGGCCGAAATGCTCATAGACCGCCAGATAATCGCCATGCTCGGGGAAAAGCTCTTTCACCCAGGCCAATTCCTCATGCTGCTCGGAAAGGTGGGTCTGCATCAGGGTGTCGGGATGCTCGTCCCAAAGCGCGCCGGTGGCCTCTAGCTGCTCGGGGGTCGAGGTCGGGGCGAAGCGCGGGGTGAGGGTATAGGAAAGCCGATCCACCCCGTGCCATTTTTGCAGCAAGGCTTTGCTGTCGTCATAGCCCGATTGAGCGGTGTCGCGCAGATTATCCGGTGCGTTGCGGTCCATCATCACCTTGCCGCCGAGCATCCGAAGTCCGCGCGCCTTGGCTGCGGTGAAATAGGCATCCACGCTGGCGGGGTGAATGGTGCAATAGGCGCAGGCGGTGGTGATGCCGTTGGCCAGATTAAGATCGAGATAGGTGTTGGCGACCTTGGCGGCATAATCGGGGTCAATAAAGCGGGATTCTTCGGGGAAGGTATAGGTGTTGAGCCAGTCAATCAGCCGCTTGCCCCAGCTGGCGATGATCGCGGTTTGCGAGAAATGCGCGTGGCTATCGACAAAGCCCGCCATGATCAGACCTTCGCCATGATCGGTGATTTTCGCCGCCGGATGCGCCGCCTTCAGCGCCTCGGCTTCCCCGACCGCCACGATCTTGCCCTCCGCCATTAGCACCGCGCCGCGCCGGATATGGCGCACGGCTTCCGCAATGGGCATTTGCCATGGATTGCCGGTGAAGCTAAGGGTTTGGCCGAGCAGGAGATGTGACATGATGCGCCTCGTTTGTTTCGGCCTTTGTTTCAAATAGCCGATGCAATTGCAATCGGATTGCGCTAGGTTACGCCTAAAGAACAGGGGCCGCACCATGACCGAACAGAACCAGACCTTCCCCGAAGAAGAAGATTACGGCCTCAATACCTCCCTCGTGGAAGCGGTGCTGGAAACGGTGGAGCAAGGCTCGCAGCAGCAGCTTTTGAGCCTGCTGGAGCCACTGCACGAAGCCGATATTGCCGATATTCTTGAGCAAATCAGCCCCTCCGAGCGCGACGCTTTGCTGACCCTTTGGGGGCGCGAGATCGATGGCGAGGTGTTGTCGGAGCTGGAAGAAGGGGTGCGCGATGAAATTATGCGCGACCTGCCCGACGAGGTGTTGGCCGAAGCGGTGCGCGATCTGGATACCGATGATGTGGTGTATCTGGTCGAGGATCTGGACGAACCCCAACAAGAAAAGCTGCTGGAAAAGCTGGATGACGCCGACCGGATCGCGGTTGAACAGGCGCTGACTTACGGCGAGGATAGTGCCGGCCGCCTGATGCAGCGCGAGGTGGTCGCCGCGCCCGAGCATTGGACCGTGGGCGATATCATCGACTATATGCGCGAGGCCGAACACCTGCCCGAAAGCTTTTATGATGTGATCGTGGTGGACCCGATGATGCACCCCGTGGGCGAGGTGCGCCTGGCCGCCATCATGGGTGCGGCGCGCGAAGTGCCGATAGCGGATTTGATGGAGAAAGATTTCCGGACTATTCCGGTGGATCAGGATATCGAGGATGTCGCCTATGCTTTTAACCAGTATCATATGGTCAGCGCGCCGGTGGTGGATCGCGAGGGGCGCTTGGTCGGGGTGATCACGATTGATGACGCCATGGAGGTGCTGGAAGACGAGGTGGAAGAAGACATGAATCGCCTCGCGGGGGTGGGTGACGAGGACCTGACGGATAAGGTCTGGCGCATCACCAAGGCGCGGTTTCCGTGGCTGGCGGTTAATCTGGTGACCTCGATACTGGCCTCTATCGTGATCTCGCAATTCACCGATGTGATCGAGGCGGTTGTGGCGCTGGCGGTGCTGTTGCCGATCGTGGCCTCGATGGGGGGCAATGCCGCCACCCAAACCCTGACGGTGGCGGTGCGCGCGATTGCGACGCGGGATCTGACCCCCTCGAACGCCATGCGCATCGTGCTGCGTGAAACGCTGGTGGGGCTGGTGAATGGCGCGGTATTTGCCGTGATCATCGGCATTGTCGGCGTGGTGTGGTTTGGTGATCCGATGCTGGGCGTGGTGCTGGGGCTGGCGATGGTGGCTAATCTTTTGGTGGCGGGGATGGCGGGTATTTTGGTGCCGATCACGCTGGATAAGCTCGGGGCTGACCCCGCACTGGCCTCGGGGGCGTTTGTGACGACCGTGACGGATATAGTCGGGTTTTTCTCGTTTCTCGGGCTGGCGGCTTTGATGCTGTTATGAGGGTGATATGCAAATCGGGATATTGATATTTGACGGGGCCGAGGAGATGGATTTTGTTGGCCCGCTGGAGGTCTTGGCCGCGGCTTGCGAGGGGCGGGACAGCCGTGTTATGCTGATCGGGCCGAGCCTTGCGCCGGTGAGCTGCGAAAAGGGTATGCGGGTGCTGCCGGATATAGCGATTGCGGATATTCCGGCGCTGGATGTGCTGCTCGTTCCCGGCGGTAGCGGTGCGCGCATGGCGCTGGACCAGCCCGACATTGTGGCATGGGTGCAAAAGGTCAGCGCCGGTTGCCAATGGGTGACAAGTGTTTGCACCGGTTCGTTTTTGCTGGTCGGCGCGGGGGTGGTGAACGGGCGGCGGGTCACGACCCATCACCGTTTCACCGATGCGCTGGAGGCGCTGGGCAAGGCCGAGGTGCTACGGGGCGCGCGCTTTGTGGCTGATGGAAATCTGGTCAGCGCCGCCGGTGTCAGCTCGGGTATCGAGATGTGTCTCTGGCTGGTGGAACGGCTGTTTGGCGCGGCGGTTTCTGCCGATGTGGCGGATTATATCGCCTATGATATTCCGCCACGGGGCAGCGAGATTACAAGGTGAATGACAGGGCGCTTTGGGGCGTTGGCGGTTATTTGCGGCCATTTTGGAGGGGTTTATGCGCGATAAAATAGTTGTAACCGGTGCCACGAGCGGGCTGGGCAGGGCGCTGGTTTTTGCCTTGGCGAAGGCCGGATATCAGCCGGTGCCGACCGGACGAAACGCCGCAAAACTGGCCGCGCTGGCCGATGAGCTGGGGGTGGTTGGCTATAAGCTGGATGTCTCCGATGCGGCGGAGGTTAGTCGGATCTGCGCGCAAATTACCGATGAACAGGGACCGATTGAAGGGCTGATTAACAATGCGGGGATTTGGCTGGAAGGGGATTTCGAGACCTGTGCCGCCGCCGATATTCAGGCGGTGATCGATACCAATACCACCGGCACCATATTAATGACCCACGCGCTGCTGCCCGATATGTTGGCGCGCGGCCAAGGCACTGTGATCAACACGATCTCGACAGGGGCGCTATATACTCGCAAAATGATCAGCGTATATGCGGCCAGCAAATGGGCCATTCGCGGGTTTACCGGCTGTCTGGAGGTGGAATGCGCCCCGAAAGGCGTGCGGGTGATGGGGTTTTATCCCGGAAAAATAGCCTCCGATATGTATAAAAGCGCAGGGGTGGCGCGCGATCTCGAAGTGGCGATGACACCACAGCAAGGGGCGGCAATGGTGCTGACTATGCTGCAAGATAAAGGCATGGTTTGGTCGCATGTCAGCGGGAGATCGATTGACGATTATGTCTAACACAGCCCCCAATACCCGCTTCAGAGAGGTCGATGACGAAGCCCGCGCCATCGCTCAAGGCTTACTGACCGCCACCCGCTTCGGCGCGCTTGGGGTGCTGATAGAGAATGCGCCATTTGTAACCCGTATTGCCTTGCAGGCGAATGGTGCGGTGTATTCGCTTATTTCGAGCATTGCGCAGCATTGCGGGGCGCTGAAAGCCGATCCGCGCTGCTCGCTTTTGATCGGCGAGCCGGGAGCAAAGGGAGACCCGCTCACCCATCCGCGCCTGACCCTGCAAGCGAAGGCCGAATTTATTGGCAAGGATCAGGCCATGCGGGCGCAATGGCTGGAAACCCACCCGAAAGCCAAGCTCTATATCGATTTTGGCGATTTTATGTTTGTCCGGTTTCAGATCAAAACTGCGTTTTTGAATGGCGGGTTTGGCTATGCTTGCCAGCTAAATGCCGCGGATCTGGGGTTGGAGGGTGGCAACCCGATGCCGCCGGCCTAGGGTTCGGTGCCGCCTTTGATTTCACCAGACAGTCTTTAAGGATGCCGGCCTTACAGGCGGCTTCACAGGGCGGCATTGAGCGCACTCCGATTGACCCACCCCTGTAGACATGTCATATATGACATGTCTACAGGGCGAGGTTGGGTAAAAGGGTGAGGCATATGTATAGGCCGGATAAATTTGCGATGACGTTCAAAGCCGAAGGCGGGCGGATGATTTGGGATTTTCTGAATGAGCGCGAAACCGTGTTGCGGATGGAAACCGCATCTTACCTTGGTCGCCCGGCGATCGAGCCGCTCTCTCCTCTGCTTTTGCAACGCTTCGGGCCATCTATTAAGCGCGTCCGCCTGAAGCAAATGATTGGCCATATGGTGCGGCAGATTATGGAAGCGCGAGGGTATCGGCTGGACCGCAGCAACGTGAAAATCTCGCGGATCGGCAATATGTTTGCCAGCGGGTCGCGGTATGTGAAGCTAGGCGCAACGTAAAAACAGTCCGCAGCTTGGTCGCCTTATTGCTACTGCGCCCCGTCCATAATTTTGTATGATGTCGAAACCGCCAGCGCCGAGGCGCAAAAGCGCATGTTATCGCAGGTTTAGGACGAAAAACGGGGCTGAGGGCCTGCGTCAATTATCCATTCGCGATATTCCAGCAATTGACCCCCCGCCTCTCACCCCCTATTGAAGGGCAAAGATTAAATCGGGGCGATGCCTATGGACAAACCACAATCCTTTCAGGAAATCATTTTGCGCTTGCAGGCTTATTGGGCCAGCAAGGGCTGCGCGATTTTGCAGCCTTATGATATGGAGGTCGGCGCTGGCACGTTTCATCCGGCGACTACGCTCCGCTCGCTTGGCGGCCAGCCTTGGGCGGCGGCCTATGTGCAGCCCTGCCGGCGACCCACCGATGGGCGCTATGGCGAAAACCCCAACCGGATGCAGCATTATTACCAATATCAGGTGATCCTGAAGCCCAGCCCGCCGGACCTTCAGGCGCTTTACCTTGGCTCGCTCGAGGCCATTGGCATTGACATGGACCTGCACGATATCCGCTTTGTCGAGGATGACTGGGAATCGCCAACGCTGGGCGCATGGGGCCTTGGCTGGGAGGTCTGGTGTGACGGTATGGAGGTCAGCCAGTTTACTTATTTTCAGCAGGTGGCGGGCATGGATTGCAAGCCGGTTTCGGGTGAGCTGACCTACGGGCTGGAGCGCCTTGCGATGTATGTATTGGGGGTGGATCATGTGATGGATATGCCGTTTAACGCGCCCGACGCCCCGACCCCGCTGACCTATGGCGATATCTTCCGGCAGACCGAACAGGAATATTCCCGCTGGAATTTTGATGTGGCGGATACCGATATTTTGCTCAAGCATTTTGAGGAGGCCGAAGCCGAATGCGCGCGGATCATCGATCAGCCCGCCAAAGACCCCAAAACGGGGCGCATTATTATCATGGCGCATCCGGCTTATGATCAGGCGATCAAGGCCAGCCATGTGTTTAATCTGCTCGACGCGCGCGGCGTGATTTCGGTAACGGAACGCCAGGCCTATATTGGCCGCGTGCGGGCGCTCACCAAAAAATGCGCAGATGCATTTGTGCTTACGGAGGCTGGGAAATCATGATGGCTATAGGACCCACGATCATGTTGTTCATGCCGAGCGCGTTGGTGCTGCCGATGCCTATTCAAAATTTAGTTGTGGCGCTGGCGATGTTTTCGTGAGCGCTGCCATTCTTCATGCGCCTGCCAAGGCAGGTTCATAATCTTTTTATCGCTATAGGAGTGATGTTTTATGGGCAAATTTGTAGCTTTTATGCTGGTTGGCTTCCCGCTGATCTTTGGCGCGGTGCTGTATTATTTCCAGTATTACGCATATTATGAAGAGGTGACCGGCGTTACTTCGATCATGGTCGAGGGCCGGGAGGTGCCGATCACGAATTATGAGGGCATTCGGGCCGAATCCAGTAACCTCAAAATGCGGGGCTGCTTTAATGTGGATCCGGCGGAATTCGAGGGGGTGGCGATTGCCGAAGACGCTGTGCCGCTCACGCCGCCAAGCTGGTTTGAGTGTTATGATGTGGAAGCCCTGACCCATGATCTGGAAGCGGGCGAGGCCACGGCCTATTATGCCACCATGGATGATCGCGAAGGCATGGACCTGATCGTGATGGTTTACCCTGACGGGCGCGGCTTTCAGTGGCGGCAGTTGAACGACGAATATCAGGAATAGAACATGGATTATTTGCTGGAGCTGTTTAGCGAGGAAATCCCGGCGCGGATGCAAAAGCGCGCGGGGGAGGACCTTTTGAGGCTTGTCACCCATGGCCTTGTGGACGCTGGCATCACCTATGAAAGTGCGGCTGCGTTTACCACGCCGCGCCGCTTGTGCCTGAATGTGAGTGGCGTGCTGGAGCAGTCTCCGACTGTGCGTGAAGAGCGCAAGGGGCCGCGTGTGGGCGCGCCTGATAAGGCGATTGAGGGGTTTTTGCGAGGGGCGGGGATTTCTCGTGATGATCTGGTGGTGAAGGCGGATAAAAAGGGCGATATTTATGTGGCCGAGATCGTCAAGCCCGGGCGGGGCGCTGCGGAGGTGATTTCGGAGGTGGTGTCGGATACTATTCACAATTTCCCATGGCCTAAATCCATGCGTTGGGGAGCAGGGCCGATGCGCTGGGTGCGGCCTTTGCATTCGGTTTTGAGTATTTTAGAGAAGAATGAAGAGGTGCAGGTTGTGCCTGTTTCGGTGGATGTGCCTGTGGGCGATAGCACCGAGGGGCATCGGTTTATGGGGGCGGGGCGGTTTAGTGTGACCGGCTTTGAGGATTATGAGGCCAAGCTGAAGGCGGCCTATGTGATGCTGGACCCTGCCGAGCGGGCTTCGATGATTTGGCATGATGCCACCAACGGGGCTTTTGCACAGGGGCTTGAGGTGGTTGAAGATCGCGGGTTATTGGCCGAGGTGGCGGGCTTGGTCGAGTGGCCGGTGGTGCTGATGGGTGACATTGCCGAGGATTTCTTTGATCTGCCGCCGGAGGTGCTGCAAAGTTCGATGCGCGAGCATCAGAAGTTTTTCTCTGTGCGAAACCCGAAATCTGGCCGGATCGAGAAATTTATTACGGTGGCGAACCGCGAGACGGCAGATAGCGGCGCGACGATTTTGGCGGGGAACCAGAAGGTGCTGTTTGCGCGGCTTTCCGATGCGAAATTCTTCTGGGAGAACGACCTGCGGGTGCCGCTGGCGGAGATGGCGGCCAAGCTCTCGAACGTGACCTTCCACAACAAGCTCGGCACACAGGCCGAGCGGGTGGCGCGGATTGCGGCGCTGGCGCGGGAGATTGCGCCGATGGTTGGTGCGGATGCTGATTTGGCGGCGCAGGCGGCGGAGATTTGCAAGGCCGATCTGATGAGCGAGATGGTCTATGAATTCCCCGAGCTGCAAGGGCTGATGGGGCGGTATTATGCTGAAAAGGCGGGGCTGCCCCAAGCGGTCGCCAATGCCTGCGAGCAACACTGGCAGCCGCTGGGGCCATCTGATGATGTGCCAAGCGAGCCGGTCTCGGTGGCCGTGGCGCTGGCCGATAAGATAGACACCCTGACGGGCTTCTGGGCGATTGACGAAAAGCCGACGGGGAGTAAAGATCCGTTTGCTTTGCGGCGGGCCGCGCTGGGGGTTATTCGGCTGGTGTTGGAGAATGGGGTTCAGGTTGGGTTAATTCCATTATTT
>WFUK01000382.1 GCA_015485015.1 Paracoccaceae bacterium
GCCCACCGCCATCAGGCCGGGCACCACCCGGTTCGGGTCCTTCGAGGTCGGGTTGAGCACCTCGCCCCAGTAATTGGTCGGCACGCCGCCCATGTTGTAATGCACCGTCGGCAGCACCGGGATCGGTTCCTTGGTGACATCGACCCCGGCGAAGATGCGCGCGCTTTCGGAAATGCCGGGCAGGCGCTCGGCCAAGGCCTCGGGCGGGAGGTGGTCCAAATGCAGGTAAACATGGTCTTTATTCGGCCCAACACCACGGCCTTCGCGAATTTCGATCGTCGAGCAGCGTGAAACCACATCACGGCTGGCAAGATCTTTATAGGTCGGCGCATAGCGCTCCATATAGCGCTCGCCCTCGGAATTGGTCAGATAGCCGCCTTCGCCGCGCGCGCCCTCGGTAATCAGCATGCCCGCGCCATAAATCCCCGTAGGGTGGAATTGCACAAATTCCATATCCTGCAAAGGCAGGCCCGCCCGCGCCACCATACCACCACCATCGCCGGTGCAGGTATGGGCCGAGGTGCAGCTGAAAAACGCACGGCCATAGCCGCCGGTAGCCAGCACGGTCATCTTGGCATTAAAGCGATGCAAAGTGCCATCATCGAGCTTCCACGCCAGCACGCCTTGAATGGCGCCATCAACGCCGCGCAAAAGATCAATCACAAAATATTCGATATAGAATTCGGCATTATGCTTGAGCGATTGCCCATAAAGCGTATGCAGCATGGCATGGCCGGTGCGGTCAGCGGCGGCACAGGTGCGCTGCACGGGAGGGCCTTCGCCAAATTCGGTGGTATGGCCGCCAAAGGGGCGCTGATAGATCTTGCCTTCCTCGGTGCGGGAAAACGGCACGCCGTAATGCTCCAACTCATAAACCGCCTCGGGGGCGTGGCGCACGAGGTATTCCTGCGCGTCCATATCACCGAGCCAATCGGAGCCTTTAACGGTGTCATACATATGCCACTGCCAGTTATCCGGCCCCATATTGGAAAGGCTGGCCGCAATGCCGCCCTGCGCCGCCACGGTGTGGGAGCGGGTCGGGAAAACCTTGGTCATGCAGGCGGTTTTCAGCCCTTGCTCGGCCATGCCCAGCGTGGCGCGCAAGCCCGCGCCGCCAGCGCCCACCACCACCACGTCATATTCGTGATCGATAAATTCATATGCAGCCATGATAATTTCCTAACTCACGCGCCAAACGCGATTTTGGCGATGGAAAACACGCCGGTAACGCCGATCAGCGTGGTAAACATTGTATTGCCCAGCAGCGCCACCGTCATCGCGGCCTTGCCATGCACATAATCCACAATCACCTCCTGCAAGCCCTGCCGGAGATGAGACATAATGGTGATAAAAAACAGGATCGCCACCAGCGCATTAACCGGATTTTCATAGATCCCGCGCACCTCGTCAAAATCACCGCCAATCGCCCGCAACAACGGAAACACAAATAAAAGCACCAGCGGGATCAGCGCCACCGCCCCCAGCCGCTGTTTCCACCATTCCTGCGTGCCGTCCTTGGCCGATCCCAGCCCCTCGACCCGCTGCCTATCCGTTTGATACCGCATCAGATAATCCCCCTGAAGATCAAGACGCCAATCACCGTCAGCACCACCGAGCCCGCCATCACAGCCAGCCCCGATTTATAAGCCGTGCCCAAATCCAGCCCCTTGCCCGCATCCCAGAATAAATGCCGGATACCGTTGCAAAAGTGAAAGCTGAGCGCCCAGAGCGAAACCAGTAATATAAGCCCGCCCAGCACCGAGGTCAGCACCGCGTTGGCGACCTCGAAATAGGCTTCGTTAATCGCCAGCGCCAAAAACCACCATGTTATCAGCACGATGCTCAGCGCCAGCCCGACGCCGGTAATCCGGTGGGTGATCGATAATACCATCGTCCAAAGCGGACGATAGATCGATAGATGGGGAGAAAGCGGGCGATTGCCCCGATTCACGTCTGCCATGGTGATCTCCTGCTGATGCACGGCCCAAGGCACAGCTTGAGTCCATTTTGTCGCAGGTTTACGCAGTTTTTCCTTACGGGCAAGTTAATTCGCATAATATTGGCGTGAACCCCCCGCATTGCACCAGTGGATTTTAATTTGTGATCACTTAAAATTTTAATGTGATCACAAATTCTCCTGCGGAAATATAATATGCGCAAACGAGCCAGAAACCCGCCCGCGCCGATGGCCGATCTTTCCCAGCGATGCCCCCATCGAATCCGTAGCCGCAAAAAGATCCGGCGGCACGCTATCGGTGATCCGCGCATAATGAAATTCATGCGCCATAAAGCTCTGCCCCGCCTCCGGCCCAACCAGCGCCGTTAGCCGCCGATAGCCCAAATGCAATTTCCGCGTGGCAAAGCTGGTTTCCACCGGCAGCAGCCCCAGCATTTCATGCCGCATACCCGCCGCATCCACCAGCCCCTCGCCCAGCGCCATATAGCCGCCGCATTCGCCAAATACCTCGCCCTGCGCGCCCCGCATCGCCGCCTTGAATTGCCCGTTCGCCGCCAGCTTGCCCGCGTGCAGCTCGGGGTATCCACCCGGCAAAAACACCGCATCCGCATCGCGCTTTGGTCCCTCATCCGCCAGCGGCGAGAAAAACGAAATCTCCGCGCCCAAAGCCCGCCAACCCTCCAGCATATGCGGATAGATAAAGGCAAAGGCCTCGTCCCGCGCCACAGAAATCCGCTGCCCCAAAGGCCTCACGCGCGCCCCCGCACCAGCCACAGGCAGCGGCGCGGCCAACGCAGCAAGCGCACCAAGGTCCACCCCCTCGGCCAGCACATCCGCCGCCCCCTCAATGAAGCCCTCAAGCC
>WFUK01000383.1 GCA_015485015.1 Paracoccaceae bacterium
CCTCAAGGCCGCCAGCCCGGCCCTTTGAAAACATAGCCCAGCGCCTCACGCAGCCCTTTGGCTTTGCGCATATCACGCCAGATATTGCGATATTCGACAAACACGACCTTGAAGGGGTTCACCGAATTCACCGGATCGGTGATCCCGTAAATAACCGGCTCGTCCTCGGTTTCGTAAGTGCCGAAAATTCGGTCCCAAAGGATCAGAATACCGCCGTAATTCTTGTCGATATATTGCGGATTGCACCCGTGATGCACTCTGTGGGTTGACGGGGTATTCAGCACTTTATCCAGCCAGCCCAGCTTGCCGACCTTTTCCGTATGTATCCAGCTTTGATAGGCGATCACCACGGAAAGCCCGACAATCACTTGCGCCAGCGAAAACCCGAGCAGAATCAGCGGCAGGAAAAACACCCACTCAATTAGCGAATCCATCCATGAAATCCGCAAGGCGGTGGTGAAATTAAACTCGGGCGAGGAATGATGCACCGAGTGATTGGCCCATAATATCCGAATCTCATGCTCGAGCCGGTGCATCCAGTAATAGGTGAAATCAGCCGCCAGAATCACCAGCGGCAACACCCACCAGCTATTGGGCATTGCGCCAATAGCAAAAGGGGTGGCCAGCCATAGCCCGACAACAAAAACCAAGCCATAAATCGTGCGCTCAAGCAGCACCGCCACCACAGCGATCACCCCGTTCAAAAACGTCTCCCCAAGCTTTTTTCGCTGCCCTCTCACAACATCCCACAGGGTTTCCGACACCAGCGCCAGCAGGAAGGCAAGGCCGAATAATGCCATTATATCAAAGCTTAATGAGTATTTCGCCAATTCGGCGTCTAAGTTTTCCATTGTGCTTTTTCCTTTTCAATGTTACTGTATTTGAGTGAACGTTCGTTCATTCATATAGCTATGAAAGATCACAATGCAAGAGAAAGCCGGAAAACGCAGCGCCACAACAATGGCACGACGCAAACATATCGTTGAATCCGCAGCCCTTTGCTTTATCGAACAGGGTTTCCACCAAACCAGCGTGCGCGATATCGCCAAGCAGGCAAATATCAGCCTGGGCGGCCTCTACAACCACTTCGAAAACAAAACGGCGCTGATTGCGGAAATCGCGGCGCTGGAGGCCGAGGATCTGTCGGGGGTGGTAAAAACGCTAACGGGAAATGCCCCGCCGCAAAAGCGGATGCAGCGGTTTATCAACGCTTACTTCAAAGCGGCATCCGGCAAGGCAAATGCAATAATGACCGCCGAGATTATGGCGGAATCCATGCGCAACCCCGACATTGCAAAAGGGTATGCGGTCAATCGGCAAGCGCTGGTCGATGCGCTATTGCCCGTGGTTGAAATACTTCACCCCGGCACCCCGCCCGAACCGCGCGCGCAGCTGATACTGGACATGATCGAAGGTGCGGGCATTCGCGTGGCCTTTGAAGACACAAAGACACGCAAGGCGGCGCGCACCGCCTTGCTAGACTGGATATTGCCGTAAGGCGCGCGATCTTCGCGCCCCCTACCCAAATTTCAAATTACTGCACCCGGGTCCAGTTCGACGAGCGGCAGAAAATGCCGGCCACGCAGCCTTGGACAACCAGCGTATTGCCCTCGAGGGTGAGGTTGGCGCGGTAGGTTTTATCGCTATCCGGCGCCCAGACATTGCCCTTGTTCCAGAAATTTTCGCCACGGGCCTGCATGCCCCAGATAATCGGCTTACCGTTATTGTCTTGCGTTGCGCCGGCAAACCCTTGGGTGATCGTGCCGCAAATCTGCGCCGCGTCATTGGCGCAAGGATGCACATTAACCTGAATATATTTCCCCTCGTCATTGGGGGCGGTTTGCCAAAGGCCGGTCACCTCCTGGGCTTGTGCGGCGAGTGGAAAAGCCAAAAGGGCTATAGCTAGAATTTTTTTCATGGTTTATCTCTCCTGTTGGATGCCCCGATGATAGCTCAATCCTGCTTTTGGTCAATGGTGACGTAATGGCAGCTTGCAGCTTGGCGAATTTGCGCTAAAACCCGAGAGAAAGCTATGGAGGCCAAAATGATCCTGTATCCCGCGATTGATTTGAAAGACGGTAACTGCGTGCGCCTTGTGAAAGGCGAGATGGATCAGGCGACGGTTTTTTCCGACAACCCCGCCGCGCAGGCCCGCGCCTTTCAGGATGCGGGCTGTGAATGGCTGCATCTGGTGGATCTCAACGGCGCATTTGCCGGCGAGCCGGTCAATGCCGCCCC
>WFUK01000384.1 GCA_015485015.1 Paracoccaceae bacterium
AATTCCTGCGCGATCTGGGAGGGGTTATACTGGCTGCGCTGCGCTGTTTTCTTGAAATTCGCCAGCGGCAGCCCCTGGGCATCCTGCGCGTAATTTTGCAAAAACTCGGTAACAAGGCGGGTGGTTTCGGTGTTTTCCAGCTGGCTATCCTCGGCCAGAATGCGATTCACCAGATAGACAATGGCAACCTGACTGGCAGGCGAGTCGCCCAGATCATCCAGCGCTGGAAAACTGTAATTATGGCGCTGCAAAAAGGCGTCCAGCTCCTCTTGCGGGGTGGCGATCCCGGCTTTTGGATCGGCCTTTTTATCAAAATACTGCACCAAAGATTGCGCGGCATCGGTGAGGCGGCGGCTTTCTTCGTGGATGATCTGGTGAAAGCGGGCCTGCTTTTCGGGTTCGATATCCTCGATGTTTTTCAGGATATTCGAGGTGGAGCGGATCGCGGTGATATTTGACAGCATATTATGCAGGCTCTCGGCCAGAAACGGATCATGGGTCAGGCGGTCCGATAGGGCGGTAATCGTCGCTTCCTGATCGCGGGTCTGGCGATAAAGCGCGGCGATCATTTGCGCCCAGCCCGGAAAACGACCGGCGAGTTCCTCGATCCCCGCCACCTCGGCCCCGATGGTGGGATGATGGGCGGCGGCCTCGTGCAGATCGCTGATTTTGGCCGAATCCACCCCGTCTGACAGGCTGGAGGCCGGCACATCCAGCACCCGCGCGATGGCGAGCAAAACCTTGCCGGCCACAGACCTGCGGTTGTGTTCGATCAGATTCAGATACGAGGCCGAAATTCCCGCCTCGGCGGCCAGCGCCTTTTGGGTCAGCTTTGCTTGCCTACGTTGCTCGCGTATGCGGGTGCCCGAAAGTGATTTTCGCATGGGATTTCAAGCCTTTGCCTTTTTGCTCTGATAATTTGTTTACAGTATGCCAATGCCTATTAACAATACTTTTACAAATTTACGCTGTAAACACAATAAGTTATTGCAAAGTTAACAAATGCCCCCAGAATGACCCTGCGGCAACATGGCCGCGCCGGTTCGCCGGATAAACCGACACGAATGGGAGGAAATTCATGTCTAAACTTATACTGAACCGTCGTGGGTTGCTAAAAACCGGGGCCGCTGTTGGCGCTGGCATGGCAATGCCAACGATTCTGACGGCTGCCAGTGATGGTGGCTATACCAACGCCCCGACAGGCAGCACCGTAACCCTTGGCTTTAACGTTCCGCAATCCGGCCCCTATGCCGACGAGGGTGCCGACGAGCTGCGCGCCTATTTGCTGGCTGTCAAGCACCTGAATGGTGAAGGCGATGGCGGGATGATGAACACGTTCTCGTCCAAAGAGCTGAAAGGCAACGGGATTTTGGGCCGCAAGGTTGAATATGTAACCGGCGACACCCAAACCAAATCCGACGCGGCCCGCGCTTCTGCGCAATCCATGATCCAAAAAGACGGCGCTGTGATGATCACCGGCGGCTCTTCTTCGGGTGTGGCGATTGCGGTTCAGGGCTTGTGCCAAGAGGCCGGCATTATCTTTATGGCCGGTTTGACCCACTCGAACGACACCACAGGCAAAGACAAAAAAGCCAATGGTTTCCGTCACTTCTTTAACGGTTATATGTCTGCTGCGGCGCTTGCGCCTGTGTTGGCTGACCGCTATGGCACCGATCGTAAGGCTTATCACCTGACGGCGGATTACACATGGGGCTGGACCCAGCAAGCGTCTATGGCTGCGGCAACCGAAGCCAAGGGTTGGGAGACCGTGGCCAACGTGCTGACGCCTTTGACCACCACTGATTTCAGCTCCTATATCGCACCTGTGATCAACTCCGGCGCAGATGTGCTGGTGCTGAACCACTACGGTGGTAACATGATCAACTCGCTGACCTCTGCTGTTCAGTTTGGCCTGAAAGACAAGATGGTCAACAACAAGAACTTCGAGATCATCGTGCCGCTTTACTCGCGCCTGATGGCGAAGGGTGCTGGTGAAAACGTGAAGGGCATCTTTGGTTCTACCAACTGGCACTGGTCTTTGCAGGATGAAGGTTCGAAAGCCTTTGTTCAAAGCTTTGGCCAGGAATATGGCTTCCCGCCATCCCAGGCTGCACACACGGTTTATTGCCAAACCCTGCTTTATGCAGACGCGTGTGAGCGCGCTGGCACGCATAACCCTTGTGGTGTTGGCGAAGCGCTTGAGGGCTTCAAGTTCTCCGGCCTTGGCAATGGCGATGTGGAATACCGCGCCGAAGATCACCAGTGCTTCAAAGACGTGCTGGTTGTGAAAGGTAAAGAGAACCCGACCTCCGAATTTGACCTTCTGGAAGTGGTGGAAGTAACGCCACGGGCGCAGGTTGAATACGATCCGGAGAACGAATTCTTCGCCGGTGGCTCTTTGGGCACATGTAACCCGGGCGCTTAAGTTTCCCCCTCGGGAAAACCTTCCGGTCGCGCCCGAGCGCGCGGCCGGCTTTTCTGCGAACCTGCAGAGCAAATTCATATAAAACGGAGCAGGCCGAGCTATGGACGCCATCCTTCTGCAAATACTTAACGGGATCGACAAGGGCAGCGCCTATGCGCTGATCGCCTTGGGCCTGACCCTGATTTTCGGCACGCTTGGCGTGGTTAACTTTACCCACGGGGCACTGTTTATGATCGGCGCCTTTGTGGCGGTGACCGTGGGCAAGGTGCTGGATATCTCCAAAATCACCATCGACCCGTCGCGGGTGGATTTTCTTGGCAATCCGGCCAAGATCAGAACGCCCTATGTGACCGAATGGTTCGGGGATTTCGGGCTTTGGCTGATTGAATGGTCGGTGCTGGTTTCGGTTGTCGTGGCCATTCCGGTGATGATCCTGATCGGGATTATTATGGAGCGCGGGCTGATCCGGCACTTTTACAGCCGGCCGCATGCGGACCAGATTCTGGTAACCTTCGGCCTCGCGATTGTATTGCAAAACATCATCAAAGCCATTTTCGGGGCCAACCCCATTCCGCAATCCGCGCCTGATTTGCTGCAAGGCTCGGTTGATTTTGGTGTCTGGGTCGGCATGGCGGAAAATGCGGTGGTCTATCCGCTCTGGCGTTTGGTTTATTTTGTCTTTTCGATGGTGCTTATTGGCGGCGTATTTGCCTTTTTGCGCTTTACCACCTTTGGCATGGTGGTGCGCGCGGGCATGGCAGACCGCGAAACCGTGGGCCTTTTGGGCATCAATATCGACAGGCGCTTCACCATTATGTTTGGTGTGGCGGCGGCGGTGGCGGGGCTTGCGGGGGTGATGTATACCCCGATCAGCCCGCCAAATTATCCGATGGGTATGGATTTTCTGGTGCTTAGCTTTGTGGTGGTTGTGGTCGGCGGCATGGGCAGTTTGCCCGGTGCGGTGCTGGCGGGATTCCTGCTTGGCATTATCGAAAGCTTCGCCTCTATGCCGCTGATCAAGGATTCGATTGCCGCTATTGGTCTGCCCAGTATTGACCAGATTATCATTTACCTCGTGGCTGTCATAGTCTTGCTGGTTCGGCCTCGCGGGCTGATGGGCAAAGCTGGCATGATGGAGGAATAAGGACATGACCCTGATGAGAGATCGCACCCTTTTGATCATATTTACGCTGTTTGTATTGGCGGCGCCGCTGATCTTTGCCCCTACGGGGGCCGCTTATCCTGATCTGCTCCAGCGCTTTGCCATATACGGTATTTTTGCCATCGGCTTTAATATCCTGTTTGGCCTGACGGGCTACCTGTCCTTTGGCCATGCGGCCTTTTTGGGGGTTGGTTCCTATTCTGCGGTCTGGATGTTCAAGCTGCTGAGCATGAACATTCTGCCGGCCTTGCTGCTTTCCGTCGTGATGGCGGGGATTTTTGCGCTGTTGATCGGCTATATCAGCCTGCGGCGCTCGGGGATTTATTTCTCGATCCTGACGCTGGCCTTGGCGCAGATGAGCTATGTTCTGGCCTATTCGGTGCTGACCCCGCTAACCAATGGCGAAACGGGCTTGCAGCTGCGCCTCGATGATCCGCGCATTCTGGATGCGGCCGGGCCGGAGGGGTTTTTGCCCTCCACCAATCTGTTTGGTCTGGAGATGAAAGAGGTATTCTGGAATCCGACGGTCTTTGGCTATGATCTTCAGTTTAACTGGGGGTATTATGTCAGTGCGGTGATGCTGATCCTGTCTTTCTGGATTTCGATCCGCATCTTCCGCTCGCCTTTTGGCCTGATGCTGCGGGCGATCAAGACCAACCAGACACGGCTGAATTATACCGGCGTAAATTCGCGCCCATATACTTTGGCGGCCTTTGTGATTTCGGGCATGTTTGCCGGCCTCGCGGGCGGCTTGCTGGCCTCGATGGACCCGCTGGCCGGCGCCGAGCGTATGCAATGGACGGTGGGTGGCGAAGTGGTGCTGATGGTGGTGCTTGGCGGTATGGGCACCTTGATCGGGCCGGTTTTGGGCGCAATTTTCATCAAGTATTTCGAGAATATCTTCTCTAAAATCAACGAGGTGGTGCTGCAAGGCTGGTTTTCGTTTCTGCCTGACTGGCTATCGAATTTCCTGGTAACCATCGTGTCTCCCTTTGTGGGAAGGGGCTGGGGGCTAACGCTTGGCGCATTGTTTATGATCGTGGTGATCTTCTTGCCGGGCGGGCTGGTAGACGGCGCGCGGCGCATCATGCGAAAAATTACCGGAGCCGATAGACGAGCGGCCAAGGCGAGGAATGAATAATGGGTATTCTTGAAGTCCAGAATGTAAACAAGCGATTTGGCGGTTTGCAGGCCCTTAACAACGTCAATCTCGATGTGGCTGAAGGCTCTGTGCATGCTTTGATCGGGCCAAACGGGGCGGGGAAATCAACCTTCCTCAATTGCCTGATCGGCAAGCTCAAGCCCGATACCGGCTCTGTGCAATTTGACGGCCAGCCGGTGCTGGGCAAAAAACCGCACGAAATCAACCAGCTCGGCGTGGCGCGGGTGTTTCAAACCCCCGAGATCTTCATGGATCTCACGGTGTTTGAAAACGTGATGATCCCCTGCTTTGCCCATCGCGACGGGGCTTTCAAGATCAACGCCTTTGCGCGGGTTCTGCGCGATAAGGAAATCCGGCAAAAGGCCGAGGATATCCTTGAAGATATGGGGATGAAGGAAAAAATGGCGGCGCAGTCCGGCTCGCTTTCGCGCGGAGACAAACGCCGCCTGGAAATAGCAATGTGCCTTGTGCAGGAGCCAAAGCTGTTGCTGCTCGACGAGCCAACGGCAGGCATGGCGCGGGCCGATACCAATAACACCATCGACTTGCTCAATCATATCGGCGAAACCCGCAAAATCACCAAGGTCATCATCGAGCATGATATGCATGTGGTGTTCAGCCTTGCCACCACCATTTCGGTGCTGGCACAGGGCGCGATCATCGCCGAAGGGCTGCCGGAAGAAATCAAAGGCCACCCCAAGGTGCGCGAAGCCTATCTCGGGGAGGCAGAGGTATGAACGACAAAAGCAACAAGCCGGTGTATTTCTCGGTGCATGATATCCATGCCTATTACGACGAAAGCTACATCGTTCAGGGGGTTTCGTTTAACGTCCACGAGGGCGAAATTCTGGCGCTTCTGGGCCGCAATGGCGCGGGCAAAACCTCGACCCTGCGCACCATCGCGCGGCTGG
>WFUK01000385.1 GCA_015485015.1 Paracoccaceae bacterium
CCATAGCCCAGATCAGAGATCACCTGTCGTGCGAGGCGGGCAAAGGCGGCTTGGTCCTCGATATTTGCCAGCGCATCTTGCAGGGTGTCTCCGGCTTGGCCTTCCAGCGTATCGCGGCGCAGATCCAGCACGTTTTGCGCCGCTGTGGGCAGGGCTTTTCCGGTGGCCAGTTCTCGCAGAAGATAGCCCGCAGTCGCAGCTAGCGGGGCTTGGGCCGCATCTGTAGCCTTCTCGAACCCCTGCGCCAGCGCCTCGGATTCAATTTTAGCGCTGATGTTCTTGGCGGTGCCCGGAAGCGCCCGCGCCCCGAGCGCCTCGCAGCGCGCGGTTTCCAGCGCTTCAAATACCGACGACGCAATCTCGCCTTGGGGGGCGTATTTGCCATGGGTGGCGGCGGAATGAAAGCGCAGCTTCATCGCCATCGCATCCGCCGTGCCGCGCGCCAGCAAAACCTCTTGCGCCGTCATCCGCCGCGTGACCTGCGGCAGGCGCATGGTATCGCCAGACATGCCCGCCGGATCAACGCTATAGGCCACATTCAGCTCCGGCACATTGGCCAGCGTTTTGGTGGCCTCGGCGAGGGCTTTTTTGAACGGGTCGGCGGGGTTGTCAGCTTTGGCCATCAGTTATTTCCGGATTGGGCGAGGTAATCACACCAGTTAATACGTTGTTCGCCATTATAGCGCAGGGCCAGCCCCTCCGAAACCATTGTTTCGGCCAGATCTATACCGCCAATCCAGATACGGGCCAGCGTGCGATCAAAGCGATCAGTGCCGCTGCGCTCGACCTGCGTGACCGGCGCATTGGCGGCGAGGCGGCGCAGGCGCTCGGTGGCTTCATCCCCGAGGCGCTTCTCACTGGGGCATTCGGCATAATAGGTTTCGGGGGTGTCATAGCCCATAATGCGGATACGCTCGATTTCGGTGCCGTTGCATTTCAGGTCCACGGTGTCACCGTCGATCACATGGGTAATGCGGCATTCAGCAGCGTTGCTCGAGGCGGCATTTGGATCGGCGGCTTTGGGCCAATATAGGGCGAGCAGCACGCCAACGACCGCCAGAAAGGCGACTTTAGCCATGGTATGGCGTGGTTTTGCGGTCAATGAAAGCCCCGTTCCGGCCCAAAAAACATACCTACATTTTGGCAGAATTGCGCCTGATCATCGAGTATTTCTGCGGCAAAAGGATTGGGGTCCTTGCGCCGTGTATCACCAAAAAGACGAGTGAAATATGGCATTTGCGCAAAAATCATGTAATCAACCTTGGCGATATCCCCCTCGGCATATTCGATTGCGATCTCCCTGAATATTCCGCCAAAAGCGCGGATCATCGGGCTTTCCTCTTTGACGTAATTATCATCTTCCAGCACCCCGCTTACCGCGTAATCGCTCATCCAGAATGCCGCGCATTGGGTGGTGTTGGCCAGCATGTCAAACTCGTTGGAGGGATCATGGGCCAAGCCTGCACTGGCGGGCAACAGCAGCGCGAATATGGCCGCCTGTCTACCCAAGGCTCACACTCACCGCGCTCTCCGGCAGCTCCTCGTCAAAGCAGCGCTGGTAGAATTCGGCCACGGTTTGCCGCTCCAGCTCGTCGCATTTATTCAGGAAGGTCAGGCGGAAGGCGAAGCCGAGATTCTTGAAAATCGCGGCATTTTGCGCCCATGTGATCACGGTGCGGGGCGACATAACGGTGGAAATATCGCCGTTCATAAAGGCGGTCCGCGTCAGGTCGGCGACCGTCACCATCTGGGCGATGATCTTGCGGCCTTCCTCGGTGTTATAATGCGGCGCTTTGCCCAGCACGATGGCGGATTCCGCGTCGTGGCTGAGGTAGTTCAGCGTGGCGACAAGGCTCCAGCGGTCCATCTGGGCTTGGTTGATCTGCTGCACGCCGTGATAAAGGCCGGTGGTATCGCCAAGGCCAACGGTATTGGCGGTGGCAAACAGGCGGAAGGACGGATGCGGGGTGATGATTTCGTTTTGGTCGAGCAATGTGAGCTTGCCGTCGGTTTCCAGAATACGCTGGATCACAAACATCACATCGGGCCGGCCCGCATCATATTCGTCAAATACAATCGCGGCAGGATTGCGCAGCGCCCAAGGCAGAATTCCCTCTTGGAATTCGGTGACCTGCACGCCGTCGCGCAGCTTGATCGCGTCTTTGCCGATCAGGTCAATCCTCGAGATATGGCTGTCGAGGTTGACCCGCACCGTGGGCCAGTTGATCCGCGCCGCGACCTGCTCGATATGGGTGGATTTACCGGTGCCGTGATAGCCCTGGATCATCACGCGGCGATTATGCTTGAAGCCCGCCAGAATGGCGAGCGTGGTTTCGGGGTCGAATTTATAGGTCGGGTCGATCTCCGGCACGCGGTCGGTGCGATCCTCAAAGCCGTTTATCGTCATGTCGGTTTCAAAGCCGAACAGGTCTTGCACAGAGAGAATTTCGGTCGGTTTATCAAAGGCTGTCATGGTGGGGTCCGCTTGTTGGTTGGCGCGCGCCAAAGTGTTCTCTTTGCTTTTACCTGAACCGTGCGCGGGTGCAAGGGGGCGCGGTTAAATGTGAAGCGGCTGTTGGCGCGGTGCGTGAAAACCACGCACCCTACGGCTTGAACAAGCGGCTGATTTTAATTTGCTCCCATGCCCATACCACCTCGGTCAGGCGGTCTTCGTCGTCGCGGCGGCCGCCGTTCAGGTCCGGGTGCAGGTCTTTGACCAGGGCTTTATAAACCTTGCGGATC
>WFUK01000386.1 GCA_015485015.1 Paracoccaceae bacterium
ATATTCTGGTGGATGATTTTGGCCAAAACGAGCTGCGCGGCGGCTTTGGTGATGATGTGCTTACCGTCGGCAATGGCTCGGGCGGCAGCATTCTGAATGGCGGCGAGGGCGATGATATCCTGACCTCGGGCTGGGGCAATGATACGCTGATCGGCGGCTCGGGCTATGACACCCTGATCGGCGGCATGGGCAATGATGCGCTATATGGCAAAAAAGGCCGCGATAATTTGGATGGCGGCGAGGGCGATGACATCATCAATGGTGGCGGCGGGTCTGACATTTTAACCGGCGGCATGGGCGCGGATATATTTGAATTTGCGCTGGCGGATCTTGGCCGGGATATCATCACCGACTTTGAAGACGGGCTGGACCTGATCAAGATCGAAGGCATCAGCGGCTTTGACCAACTCAGCCTTACGAGCCAAAACGGCGATACATGGCTTACCGCCGAAGGGCTGAACGGCCAAATCGTGCTGAGCGGCATCGAGGCTGCGTCGATTGACGCCAGCGATTTCCTCTTTATCTAAAATTTTAGAAAAGGGTGGCATAAACTTGGATCAAATTTCACAACAAAGCGGAATTGATCCAAGCTTGCCGAGGCGATTAAAGCGAAAAGCCAAGTATCGTCAGATCAAAGTGGCGCAGCGATGCCTCGATCAGCAGGCCGGAAAACAGGCCGAAAAGATAGAGCAGCGATAGCTTGAAAAACTTCCGCTCGGTGGCATAGCGATCGGCTTCGGCCTCTGGCTCGGGGCGGCGATAGATTTGGATCGCACCTTTGACAAAGGCGAAATTGAGCCAAAGGGCCAGCGCGAGATAGAGCAAACCACCGATAGAGCTAAAAGCAATGCCAAGCGAAATCGGGGCTAAAAGCAGCGTATAGATCAGGATCTGCTTGCGGGTGGCGGGGCGACCATGGGTAACGGTCAGCATCGGCACTTTGGCGCGGGCATAATCCCCGTTCATGAACAGCGAAAGCGCCCAGAAATGCGGCGGGGTCCACATGAAAACCAGCCCGAACATGGCAATGGCCTCAAAGCTGATGCCACCCGTGGCCGCGATCCAGCCGATCATTGGCGGAAAGGCTCCGGAAGCGCCGCCAATGACGATGTTCCACGGGGTCGAACGCTTGAGCCACATGGTATAGATCACAACGTAAAAGAAAATGGTAAAGGCGAGCATGCCGGCAGCGGCCCAATTGGCCACCAGCCCGAGCAGGCCGACAGAGGCGAGCGACAGCACAAAGCCATAATTGCGCGCAGCCTTGGCCGAAACCCGGCCCGCAGGCACGGGGCGATTGGCGGTGCGGCGCATTAGAATATCAATATCGGCATCCCACCACATATTCAGCGCGCCGGAAGCGCCGCCGCCAATAGCGATCAGAAAGATGGTGGCGATTGCATTGAGCGGTGCCATGCCAGAGGGCGCGACCAACAGGCCGATAGCCGCCGTAAACACCACCAAAGACATTACACGGGGTTTTAGCAAAGCAAAATAATCAGCCGCCTTGAAGGGCCGGATTTCAGTGGTGATAGATGTATCTGACATAACGGTCCTCCAACAAAAAAAATGGCGCGGCCAGAGGGCCAGCCGCGCCAAACGATTTACATAGCCATTGCCATGCCCGGGGTGGACATCTGGCCCATCATGCCCATTTGCATGTGGTATGGCAGCATGCACATAAACATCCAGCTACCGGCTTCTGTTATTTCGACAATGACCTCGAAAGAGCCGCCGGGCAACATTAGCGGCTTTTCAAACAAAGCCTCATGCTCCAGCATGCTCCAGTCAGCACGGGTCAGGCGATAGTTGGCTGCCGCCATCAAAGGCCCGTTCATAAACATGAACTCGTGCAGGATTTCACCTTCATTGGCGATCACGAATTTAATGCGCTCGCCAACTTGCACTTCGATGTTCATATCGGAGTAGCCCCACTCGGTCATGGTCAGGTCGATCGTGCGGTCAAAGTCACCTTCTTCGGTAATCAAGAGCCCACCTTCACCCATCAACGCACCGCCGCTTGGCGACATTTGCATATCGGCCGCCATTTCGGTTGTTGCGTCAGCAGCGGCCATATCCATGCCATCCATATTGCCGGCATTCATATCCGCACTGCTCATGTCCATCACGCCATCACCGTTCATGTCCATATCCAGCACGGCTTCGCCGCTGCCAGACATATCCATGCCCGCCATCGTGTCGGCGGCTTCAGCGGTGGTTGACATATCCATGCCTTCCATCGTGTCAGCAGCCTCTGCGGTGGTTGACATATCCATGCCTTCCATCGTGTCAGCAGCCTCTGCGGTGGTTGACATATCCATGCCTTCCATAGAGCCGGCGTCGCCGCCAGACATGTCCATCCCGCTCATGTCGCCCATATTCTCGATGGCGGCTTCAAGATAGACCTCGTCCTCCGCAGGCACCTCGAATGCACCGACATCTTCAGCGCTGTGATCATTCGGCAGGTTCACGGTTTCTGTCAGGACGCCCTCTTCGCGGAAACCCTCCAGCAAGCTGACCTCGGGCGGGAGCTGACGCTCCGGCCCAACGCCATAAGTTACGAGATATGTGGTAACGACGGCGCCGACCAGCCCGACTATTCCAAAAAACTTCAGCATATCGGTTCCTCCTATTCTGCTGGTTGCGCAGCTGGCGCTGCTTTGAGATCATGCACAACTGGCCATGGATCACCCGTTACCACCTTACCCTTGGAAGCACTCCAGAATAGATTGATAAGGAAGAACAGGAAGCCAAGCGCGACCATGTAGCCACCGATGGTGATGAACATTTGCGATTCGGCCCAGCCGGGCATTGACAGGTAATCATATACCCAACGCGGGAAGTAGAGATATCCTGCAACCCCCATACCGGTAATTTTGATAAACAGACCAATCTGCCAAAGCCAGAAGTGCCAGTTGCCCAAGGTCTGGTTATACATCCGTCCGGTGAAATACGGGAACAGGAAGTAAACCCCGGCAAAGGCCATTTGCCCCGAGAAGCCAAAGAACATGGCGTGGAAGTGGGCCGGTATCCAGTAAGTATTGTGGATAAAGTCACTATCCGGCGCGATCTGTGCGTTCAACCAAGCGGTTGCCCCGCCATAAACAATAAACGCGATCGAGAATACCATGAATTTGAATGGAATCGCTCGACGGGCTGAATCCGGGATCGGAGCCATGAATAGCGTCGATATCCAGTTAAACACGTGTAGCACCGAGGGGATAAACACCAGCATGGTCAATATCTGAATAAACCTCTGATAATCCCCCGAGACCGAATAAAGCGGCTGGAAGTGGTGAGGCCCGATGGGCAAAGCGCCAATCGACAACAGGATAAATGCGGCAACACCTGACCAGTAGCTCCACATTGGATGGCCCAAAAAGCGCGGCATGAGGGTATAGATAATGGCAATCGCCGGCACAAACGGCAGGTAAACCGCAGGGTGGCCATAGGTCCAGAACACATAAAGGAAGAACTGCACCGAACCGCCACGCGACGGGTCAAACCATGCGATATCTGTCCATTGCGCCCAATCGCTGAGCAAGCCATAGCCAACAAAGCCGAGCGGGAAAACCGAAACC
This sequence comes from Paracoccaceae bacterium, assembly GCA_015485015.1. Classification (GTDB taxonomy): domain Bacteria; phylum Pseudomonadota; class Alphaproteobacteria; order Rhodobacterales; family Rhodobacteraceae; genus UBA3077. The sequence goes on from WFUK01000386.1 coordinate 3,582, forward strand.
ATGAACAGCAGCCCAATCGTGCCGCCAGCCCAAGCTATCAACGGTGTGTTTTTCAGCCCGCCACGCGAGGAAATCGCATTGCGAAACAGAACCGCACCGGCGAGAAACTCGGAGATGGCGACAAGGATAATCGCCACATAGCCCATCCAGATAAAATCATTACCCGTGCGCAAAGACATAGGGGCATAAGCCGTCCATGTGAAATCCGGGCGCCCGATGACCAGCAAGACAGCCGCCAGAATCAAAGTCCAGTAGCTGGCTTGCGCAGCGCCGCTCCATAGCAGACGGTCATTGCCGAGAATTTTGGGCAGGATGTAATAATTCACCGCCACAGTTAGCGGGATCAGGAAGCCGAACACCATGACCATCCCGTGAAGGGACATCAGGGTCATATATACCCGCGCGCCGATAAACTGCACATCGGGGATGGCCAGCTCGGTGCGGAAGATGATGGCAAATGTGCCACCAAGTGCCAGCATGATAAACGAGGTCAATATCCCCTTCAGGGCGATATGCCGATAGTCATTCGAGAAAAGAATTTGCTTGAGCGTTAGCCCTTTCATCAAATTCTCTGGTTCCCAATGGACCTTTTCGCCCATTTTGGGATCATCCATTTCCATAGTTGCCATTAGCTGTTCTCCCCGTCATTTACTTCTTCGCCAGCATCCACAACCAACCACGCCTTCATTTGCGTGTGGCCGACGCCGCAATAGTTTACACATTGAATAAGGTATTTGCCCGGCTCATCCGGCACCCGAATCCAAAGCTCGCGCTTGTCATCCGGATCAATTTCTGCGGTAATCTGCGCCACAGGAACATTGAACCCGTGAATCACGTCATTACTCAGAACCTTCAGCAGCACGGTTTCACCCGGCTTTACCACCAGCGCATTCCGGCTGATTTCGTCTTCTTCATTAATGAAGCCAAAGCCCCACTGGAATGCGATCACGGTAAATACACGATCAAATGCAGCCTCGCCTTCGCCCTCGTAATTGCCGGAAACCATCCGTTCCTCGGCATTCAGGTTGGCTTGGTAGGCTGTATAGGTTTTGGTCGAAGTTGAATCCCCGACCCATGCCAGCACCAGCATGATACCGACGAAAACGAATTCCACCGAATAGGTCGGCTTCCAGCGTCGCTTCATCAACATTGCCGCAAGCAGCATCACCATTCCCAGCACCGTAAACGATGCAGTAATGGCCATCATAAGGGCCTGCGGCCCCCAGATTCCTAAAGCGTTTTCCATGTTGTGGTCCTCTCGTTATTTTCACGATATTTATGGTTGGCAGGAGTTGCCTTGCTTTTCGTGTCAGTTTCTTCTCTTTCAGGGCTCGCAGGCGATTGCAGCGAGTGCGGCAGCCGTATTTCAACACACAAGCCACCCGAAAGCTGGTTGAGAATTGAAATATCGCCACCATGAGCGCGCAATATTGTGCGGGCCACACTGAGCCCAAGGCCAGTGCCACCCGTTTCGCGATTTCGCGAATCTTCCAGCCGCACAAACGGCTGAAAAACATCTTCGAGCCGGGATTTTGGAATCCCCGGCCCGCTATCCTCGATCAAAACTCGAATAACCTTCGAATCCGAGATCACAGATACCTTGGCAGAATTGCCGTATTTCACGGCATTATCCACCACATTTCCAATCGCCCGTCGCAGCGCAACAGGGCGACAATCCACCAAGATCCAGCGCGGCATTTCTGCCAGCATCACATCATGGCCATCATCGGCAAAATCATCACAAACCCGCGCAATCAGCGAGCCAAGATCCACAGTCGACGCTGGCTCGCTGGCGGAATCGTCACGGATAAAGGCCAAGGTAGAGCTTACCATATGCTGCATATCATCCAGATCCCGCAGCATTTTCTGGCTCAGCTCCGGCTCGTCCACAAATTCGGCGCGCAGGCGCAAGCGGGTAATCGGCGTGCCAAGATCATGGGCAATCGCGCCCAGCATCTGGGTGCGATCCTCCACATAGCTGCGAATTCTGTTTTGCATCACGTTAAACGCATGCGCGGTGCGGCGAACCTCCTCCGGCCCGGTTTCGGGAATGGCGGGTGCCTGCACATCGGTGCCGAGCTTTTCTGCCGCGTCGGAAAGCTGCTTTAGCGGCGCGGTCATCCGGCGCACAAGCAATCCGGAAATCAGCACCACCGCAATCAGCATTACCGCCATCGAAAGCCCCAGGCGCGCCGAGAAAAATGGCGGTGGCGAAATAATCGCCGCCGCCATATTCAGCCATTGGCCCGAGCCAAGCTGCATGGAGATCAGCACCATTTCATTCGAAAATCCGGCCGTCATTTCCGCCAGACCTGACCGCAGCTCGGTGTATTTATCGGTAATATCCTCGCGGGTCACATAAGATATTCGATAGCGATCCAGCTCTGAAGCCAGCACATGGCGGGATAGCTCGCGCTGCAATGTAGCTTCGCGCCAGCCGGCCCCCGTATCCGCAGGCACCAAAGGTAGCGCCGACATGCTGACCAGACGCTCGTCGGTATTGGCATGGCTGATAACGGCATCCCAATCCTCTTGTGAAACGGTATCGGAAAAGGCTCCCATGGTTGCCACCCACTGGATCGCATGCTCGCCACCGGCAGATAAAAGCGTGGTTTCGCGGTCGGTTGTATAGGATAGGTTGCTCACCAGATGGGTGATGGCCAGCGCCAAAACCAAAAGGGCGGTGGTGCGAAAGGCGAGGGTATCAGGCAGCAGGTTTTTCATTTACCAAAACCTCCGCAGTAAACATATACCCACCACCGCGCACCGTCCGGATCAGGGTCGGATTCTTCGG
>WFUK01000387.1 GCA_015485015.1 Paracoccaceae bacterium
ATGGCCGGCATGACAGGTGCCAATAGCGGCGCAATGCAGGGCATGCAGCAAGACCAGATGGATGGTGCTGAAGGTGGCGGCATGGGCATGGCAGGCATGATGGGCGACGAGGAAGGCGGCGGTATGATGGGCGGCATGATGGAAAAAATGCAATCCATGCTTGGCAAGATGATGATGCAGCAAATGATGGGCCAAATGATGATGGACCGAATGGGCGGCATGGATCAGGGCGGCAAAGACCATGGCGGTATGGGTCAGGGTGGCATGATGGGTGCCGCAGGCAAGCACGGCCAGGAACAGACACAGGGCGTGGGTGGCTCACCGTTAAGCGAACCCGGGCAATCGGCATTTGCCGCCATTGCCGAAGTGGTGCGCCAGCTGGAGGCCGATCCGGATACCGACTGGAACAACGTAACGCTTGATGTTTTGCGTGAGCATTTGCGCGATATGGATGTGGTAACCATTGACTCGGTCGCCGTGGCGGAAGATGTCGAAGGCGGCGTGCGCTTTACCATTACCGGCAGCCCGACGGTCGCTCCGTCTATCACAAGAATGGCGCTTGGCCATGCAGATGTGATGGATGGCGTGGATGGCTGGAGCTACAGCGCCGAGGCGCTGGATAACGGCGCAGTTCTTACGGTATTGGTGCCGGCAGAGGATCTGGCCAAGCTTAAGGCGCTCGGGTTTTATGGCATGCTGGCCTCGGGCGGGCATCACCAGCCCCACCATTGGATGATGGCAAATGGCGGTGGCATGGGCGGCTAACTCCACCTTGATCCGGCAGCCCCAACCGGCTGTCGGATTACCCTATTTGCAATACGGTGTCCGATGTAAATGCATAAGGCGGCAGATCAAGATTTCGCGGCGCAGGACCACGGCGCACCCGGCCTGCGGTATCGTAAATCGAGCCATGGCACACGCAATACCAGCCGCCATATTGGCCAAGCGGATCGCCCTCGTTTTGCCCAAGCGGAATGCAGCCCAAATGGGTGCATACCCCGATCACCACCAACCATTCAGCCCTTTGCGCCCGCTCGGTATCGGTGGCGGGATCGATTAAATTTATGTTGTCATCATCAGCCCGGGCCAAGGCGATGCGCTCTTCGGTGCGGTGGTCAATAAATATCGGCCGCCCCTGCCATTTGAGCGTGATCCTCGTTCCGGGCGCAACCCCCGAAATATCCACCTCGATATTCGAAAGCGAAAGCACATCGGCTGACGGGTTCAGGCTGTCGATCAGCGGCCAAATGGCGGCCCCCGCTCCCACAAGGCCGGTTGTTGCGGTGGCCACATACAGAAAGTCTCGGCGCGAGGCAGCGGCAGGCTCGATTAAAGTTTCAGACATCGGTATCTCCTCAAATCAATGATTGTCGATACGCGCTTTGGCAAGCGTCAAAACACGGCCCTCCAAAAATGGGGCCTCCGGCCTGTGGAAGGTCAAGGCTGCCTTAAATCTTCGGCCATAAATGGCCGACCCGCTGTAAGGCTGATCGCTAAGCCGCGCTCCACTCGATCGATTTCAGGCCGACAAACCGGCCAAAGCGCACCAGCTCGGCATCAAGCTTTGCCTGCCGCGCAGCCCCCCATTTCACCCCGGTTTCCGGCCAAAACCCCGTCACCCTCAGCAGGCTGGCTTTGCGATCAGCCTTCAGCTCGATCCGCCCGACAAACTGCGAGCCTTCCTGCAGCGGATACACATAATAGCCAAAATGCCGCTTGGCTTTTGGCACAAACATCTCGTTGCGATATTCAAAGCCGAACAAGCGTTTCAGGCGGGTGCGGTCCCGAATAGCGGGGTCAAACGGATTGAGGATGCGCAGGCGGATCGCGGGCTTGGGTGCCGCCCCAAGATCCGGCGCTTTGAACGCGCGAACCACGCTGCCATCCGCCGTCTCAAGCTCAATCTCCGCTTGCCCCTCAGCCCATTCCCGCGCTTCTTTCACGCTGACCGCATCCCAGAATTTCGCAATCTCGCTCGCGCTGGCAAAGCCGAGCCGGTGAAGCGCCTCGGTGCAAAGCCAATCAATTTGCGCCTCCTCCGGGCGGTAATCCTTATGCAGATACGCCGGAAATACCCGCTCGGCCACATCATAAAACTTGATAAAGTTCTTGCGGTGCGAGGTCGCCAACTCCCCCGCATACCACATTTTATCCAGCGCTCGCTTATGCGGCGGCAAGGCCCATGTTTTGCTTTCCGCGTCCAGCTTGCTGCTGAAAGCCTGGGTCGAAAGCGGGCCTTCTGCCTCGATGCGGGCCTTGATATCGTTAATACTGCGCTGCCCGAGCTTGGAATTAAACCATTCCGATTTCGCCACATATTTCCCCATCCGCGTGAATTGCCGCCGCCACATCGGCAAATATTCCATCGGAATCAGGCTGGCATCATGGGTGAAATGCTCGAATAGCTGCCGCTCGGCCAACAAAGGCCAAAGCATGGCCTCGCGGTAATTCTGGTTGCGCGACCACAGGGTATGATGATGGGCGCGGGTAACATTGCGCACGCTGTCGATTTGCACAAAGCCCAGCGACCGGATCATCCCCATCACATCCACCGCCCCCAATGGCGGCGCGCTCAGCCCATGGCGATCCAGCCACAGCCTGCGGGCCTCAAGGTTGGTGAGCCTCATGCGCTACCCATGATGCGCCGCCACGGTTTTCAGCGTTGAAAACCCGTAAAGCGCCTCAAAGCCCTTTTCCCGCCCATGGCCGGATTTTCCAACCCCGCCAAAAGGCAGCTCGACCCCGCCCCCTGCGCCGTAATTATTGATAAACACCTGCCCCGCCCGCAGCTTTTTGGCCAGCCGCATCTGCCGCGCCCCGTCGCGCGTCCAGACCGAGGCCACCAGCCCGTAAGCCGTGCCATTGGCAATCTCCAGCGCCTCGGCCTCGCCCTCAAACGGTATAATCGCCTGCACGGGGCCAAATATCTCGGCCTGCGCCAGCGGATCATCGGGATCAATGCCGCCATAAAGCGTGGGGGCAAAATAATGCCCGCCCTCGGGCAGCCCCTCGGCAAGCTGCGCTTGGGCGAGGATGTTCTTCGGCTTGGCGGCCTTCACAAACCCCTCGACAATCGCCTTTTGCCGCGCCGAAATCAGCGGCCCGACATCCAGATCCGCCTCCGCAGGCCCAACCACCAGCTCGCGATACCGCGCCGCCAT
>WFUK01000388.1 GCA_015485015.1 Paracoccaceae bacterium
CACCTGTTCAAAAACCGAAAAGGCGCCGGATCTGGATAAAAAATTTCCGGATATTCCCACAGGAAGCCTTGTCGAGATCAACGCCACCAGCGAAGGTTTTGCAAATGTGATCACAAATAAAATCATGGCCAATAGCGGCGCAGCCCTGATTATCGATTATGGTGACCTGCACGGGTTTGGCGACACCTTTCAGGCCGCGGCCAATCACCAGTTCGCCAATCCGTTTGACGCCCCCGGAGAGGCGGATTTAACCGCTCATCTACGCTTCTCGGATTTGGTTCAAAACGACATCGAATTCGCCTTTACCACCCAAGGTGACTTCCTGCGCCGGCTCGGGATTGAAGCCCGAAAAGATGCATTGGAGGCCAGCTCTGGCCGGTCTTTTGCGCAGGCGTTGCACCGGTTGACCGATGATACCGAAATGGGCGACCTATTCAAAGTGCTGGCGCTTTCCTCCCGCCCGCTTACCCACGCCGCAGGATTTGTTTCATGAGCCTTTCTCCCATCACCTCCCCCCTTCTTTTCCCTGCCAGGCATGGTTTTTTCACCCGTATCGGCGGGGTTTCCAATGGTGTGTTCAAGGCGCTCAACTGCGGCTTTGGCTCACCCGAGGACCCGTATCTGATCCGGGAAAACCGCGCGCTGATCGCGGATAATATCGGGGTGCGAGCGAAAGATCTCCTCACCGCCACCCAGACCCATTCAGCGGATGTGGTTACGGTGCTGTCTGCCGAGGAAATACCGCCAGAAACCAACGCCGACGCCCTTGTCAGCAACCTGCCGGATGTGGCCCTTGGGGTGCTAACCGCCGATTGCGCGCCTGTGCTTTTTCATGATCCAACCCAAAATATTATCGGTGCCGCCCATGCAGGCTGGCGCGGTGCGGTTGGTGGGGTTCTGGAAGCTACAATAGAGGCGATGTGCGCCATTGGCGCGGCTAGACAAGACATTCGCGCGGCTGTTGGCCCGTCCATTAGTCAGGCAAATTACGAGGTCGGCCAAGATTTTTTCGAGGATTTTTTCGACCGTGATCACAAAAATTCGGAGTTTTTTATTAACGGAGTTGAAGGAAAATACCAGTTTGATCTACCGCGATTCGTGCTGCACCAGCTAAAAGCGCAGCAGATTGGCGCTATCGAATGGACCGGCCATTGCACCTATGCGGAGCCCGACCGGTTTTATTCCTACCGCTATACCAAGCACAACGCCCTGCCCAGCTATGGCCGGATGCTATCGGTAATTGCGCTTTAATCCTCGATCCGCTTTTCCAGCACATCAAACGGCACACCGGGCTCGTCTTTTCCGCAGCGAATAACCAGCGAGGTTTTTACGCTATCCACATTGGGTGCCGAAGTAAGCTCTTGGGTTAGAAAGTCTTGAAATGTTGAAAGATCCGGCGCTACGCATTTGAGAATAAAGTCAATTTCGCCATTCAGCATATGGCATTCGCGCACCAGAGGCCAATTTTTCACCCGCGATTCAAAATCCACCAAATCCGATTCCGCTTGTGAATGCAGCCCGACCATTGCAAAAACCTGCACCTCGAACCCGAGATTTCGAACATTCACATCGGCATGATAGCCCTTGATCAGCCCCATTTCCTCAAGCGTGCGCACGCGGCGCAGGCAAGGCGGTGCCGAAATACCGACCCGATGGGACAGTTCAACATTTGTCATCCGTCCATCTGCCTGCAATTCGGCTAAAATTTTCCGGTCAATCGGATCGAGCTTGTTATGGGGCATTTCTATCCTGACAAATCATACGCTTTTCTCCTTATTACCTAAGCTATCCGATTTTCGCAATATTGTTTCGCAAAATGAATGTTGAAATTGGGTAATATTCATCCACTTCAGGGGCTTCAAACCGCTGTTCAGGCAGCTTATATTAGAGGCAACCTCATTTAGGAAAGCAAGATCCATGACAGATACAAAACACACCAAATTGCTAATCATCGGCTCCGGCCCTTCGGGCTATACCGCCGGAATTTATGGCTCCCGCGCGATGCTGGAGCCTATATTGGTGCAAGGCATTCAGCCCGGCGGACAGCTTACCATTACCACCGAAGTTGAAAACTGGCCATCGCGCAAAGAAGTGCAAGGCCCTGATTTGATGGTGGAAATGGAAGATCATGCCCGCGCGGGCGGCACCGAGATCATCTCCGATCACATCAGTGACCTCGATCTCTCCAAGCGGCCATTCACCGCAAAAGGCGAGACCGGCACCACCTATACGGCAGACGCCGTTGTGATCGCCACCGGCGCGCAAGCCAAATGGCTCGGGCTGCCATCCGAGGAGAAATTCAAGGGCTTTGGCGTATCGGCCTGCGCCACTTGTGACGGGTTTTTCTACCGCGGAGAAGAGATCGTCGTGATCGGCGGCGGAAATTCAGCGGTGGAAGAGGCCTTGTTTTTAACAAAATTTGCCTCGAAGGTAA
>WFUK01000389.1 GCA_015485015.1 Paracoccaceae bacterium
GATGCCGAATGTGCGGCAAAATATCTGGTGGAACGCCACGGTAACCCCGCTGGCCTCGATCATCGGCTCCGGATTCCTCGTGATCGCGCCACTGCTGGCTGCGGTTGTCGGTTCTTATGCGCTGGCCGCGATGCTCGGGATTGTGCTGCTGGCCTATTCGGTTGGCCATGCCATCCGCTATAATATTCAGCATGCCGAGCCACTGGAAGGCAGCCCGAAAGCCCCGCGCGGCCTTGGGTTTTCCACTACGATTTCCGGCGCGTCCCTCAGCGTGGCATACGTGATTTCGGTGGCGTTTTATATCCGCTTGTTGGCGTCGTTTGCCCTTTCGCTCACCCCGATCAATAATGCGTTTTACGAGGATGTGCTGGCGACCATCATCCTGCTGGCCATTGCCGCCATTGGCTATGTGCGCGGCCTTCGCGGGTTGGAAGTGGTGGAAACCATCTCGGTTTCGATCAAGCTTTCGATTATCATCGCCCTGCTGGCGGGCCTGTTTTGGCATAACCTTGGCACCGGCATCTGGACAGCGGCGCTGGTGGCGGATGATGTCGATCCATGGACCCGCCTGCGCATGCTGGGCGGCATGCTTTTGGTCGTGCAGGGCTTTGAAACCTCGCGCTATCTGGGCAAGAGCTACCCCGCCGATATGCGCCGCAAAACCATGAATTACGCGCAGATTTCCAGCGGCATCATCTATCTCGCTTTTGTTGTGCTAGTGGTGCCGGTGCTGATCTACCTGCCCACGGGCGGCAAGCCTGATGAAACCGCGATTATCGAAATCACCTCCTATGTTGCTCCCGTGCTGCCCTATCTTTTGGTGCTGGCGGCGTTGATGAGCCAGCTTTCGGCGGGCATTGCCGATACGGTCGGCGCGGGCGGGCTGGTGGTGGAGGAAAGTGGCGGCCGGATCGTTGAGCGCCACGCTTATCCCGTGCTTATTGCCTTTTCCATCACCCTGATCTGGGCCTTTGATATTTTTCAGGTCATCAGCATCGCCTCGCGCACCTTTGCGTTTTATTATATGATGCAGGCGCTGATTGCGGCCATGGTGGCGCGGCAAAACCGGCATTATGGCCAAATGGCTTTTGCGCTGGCGCTTGCGACGCTCCTCGCCTTGATTGTTGTTTTTGCGCTGCCGGCGGAATAGATTGCAGATATGCCGGACCTTTTTGACACCCCAAGCCAAGCTTCAAGCGCCCCCCGCCCGCTGGCTGACCGCCTGCGCCCTGCGGCGCTATCCGAGGTGATTGGCCAAGATCATGTGCTGGGCGATGATGGCCCGCTTGGCCAGATGCTGCTGCATGACAATCTGACTTCGCTGATTTTCTGGGGTCCGCCCGGGGTGGGAAAAACCACCATCGCGCGGCTGCTGGCCGATGAAACCGATCTTGCCTTTGTGCAGATCAGCGCGATTTTCACCGGCATGCCAGACCTGCGAAAGGTGTTTGAAGCCGCGAAATTGCGCCGGCAAAACGGCAAAGGCACGCTGTTATTCGTTGATGAAATCCACCGTTTTAACAAGGCCCAGCAGGATGGGTTTCTGCCGCATATGGAAGACGGCACCATTACGCTGGTCGGTGCCACCACCGAAAACCCGAGCTTTGAGCTGAACTCTGCCTTGCTTAGCCGCAGCCAGGTGATGGTGCTTGATCGCCTGACGCCCGCGCATCTGGAGCTTTTGATCCAGCGCGCCGAAAAGGAGCTGGGCCAAAAGCTGCCGCTGGAACCGGACGCCCGCGATGCGCTGTTGGAAATGGCCGATGGCGATGGCCGCGCGCTGCTGAATATGCTGGAGCAGGTTTTTGGCTGGCAGGGAAAGGCCGACCGCGCCACGCTTTCAAAGCGCCTGAACCGCCGCGCCGCGCAATATGATAAATCCGGCGAGGCGCATTATAACCTGATTTCCGCGCTGCATAAATCGGTGCGCGGCTCTGATCCGGACGCTGCGCTTTATTGGCTGGCGAGGATGCTGACGGGGGGCGAAGATCCGCGCTATCTGGCCCGCCGCATCACCCGCATGGCGGTGGAGGATATCGGGCTGGCAGACCCGGAGGCCCAGCGCCAATGCCTTGACGCGTGGGCCACCTATGAGCGCCTTGGCTCCCCCGAAGGCGAGCTGGCCTTGGCGCAGGCCGTGATGTATCTCGCGCTCGCGCCCAAATCCAACGC
>WFUK01000390.1 GCA_015485015.1 Paracoccaceae bacterium
CTGGCTATTCTGGCCTTCTCGTTTTCGCTGATCGGCACATTCCTGGTGCGTTCCGGCGTCTTGACCTCGGTTCACGCTTTTGCGACCGATCCTCGCAGGGGTATGTTTGTGCTGGGTATTTTGGCCATCACCATCGGCGGCGGGCTTACCATGTATGCGCTGCGCGCCGATAAGCTGAAATCCCATTCGGTGTTTTCCACCTTCTCGAGAGAGAGCGGGCTGGTGCTGAATAACTTGCTCCTGAGCGTGTCGGCAGCGGTGGTTCTTATTGGCACCATGTGGCCTTTGATTATGGAATTCACCACCGGCGAAAAGGTCTCTGTTGGGGCACCGTTCTTTGATATGGCCTTTACCCCGTTTATGGTGGTGCTGGCTATGGCCCTGCCCATCGGCGCGATCCTGCCATGGAAGCGCGCAAAACTGGGCAAATCCTTTAAGCCTTTATGGGGCGTTGTGGCGCTATCTGTTGTGCTTGGCGCATTGGTCTGGAGCTTGCAAACCGGCGGGCGGATTATTGCGCCAATCGGGCTAACGCTGGCCGCCTGGATATTGCTTGGCGCGGTTGCCGATTTCGGCTCTCGCTGCCGCTTTGGCAAAATCCCGTTTGGCGATTCGATGCGTCGCCTGCGCAATCTGCCGCGCTCGGATTGGGGCAAAGTTTTGGCCCATAGCGGGCTGGGCCTGATTATATTCGGCATTTCAGCCGTTACCGCATGGGAGATCGAGGATATCCGCACCACGCGCTATGGCGAATCTTATGATGTCGGCGGCTATACGGTGATGCTAAACAAGGTTGAAGAGCTGGATGGGCCGAATTATTCCATCACGCGCGGCGAGGTGCTGGTTGAAAAGGGTGACTTTAGCCTGCTGATGTATCCTGAAAAGCGTGTGTTCACGGTGCAACAGATGCCAACAACCGAAGCGGCTATCGATATGGGCCTGATCCGCGATGTTTATATCGTGCTGGGTGATGTTCAGGAGGGTGGCGGCTATGCCATGCGCGTTTATATCAAGCCGTTTGTGAACTGGATCTGGATTGGCACACTGGTTATGGCCTTTGGTGGTTTGGTAAGCTTGTTTGATCGTCGCTATCGTGTAGCGGCCCCTTCTCGCAAACGGATAAAACCGGTTGCGGCAACCCCTGCGGAGTAAGCTATGCGTTATCTGCTATTGATCCTGATGTTGGCCAGCCCGTCTTATGCGGTGGAGCCTAGCGAAATGCTCGATGATCCGGTGCTTGAGGCACGGGCGCGGGATATCTCCAAAGGCTTGCGCTGTTTGGTTTGTCAAAACGAAAATATTGACGATTCCAATGCCGGGCTTGCGGCTGACCTGCGGATTTTGGTGCGTGAGCGGCTAACCGCAGGCGATACCAATGATCAGGCGGTGCAATATATTGTAGATCGTTTTGGCGAATATGTGCTGCTAAAGCCGACCTTCAGCGCTGGAAACCTGCTGCTTTGGCTGGCAGGGCCATTGCTTTTGCTAGGGGGCGGTGCCGGCACTGCGATGTTTATCCGGGCGCGCGGCAAGCCCAATGCCCTTTCTGAAAAGGTGCTGGACGGGGATGAAGAAGTCAAGTTAGCAAGATTGCTACAGGATTAACCCCACGTTCGGGGTTTTCCTTATCTCGCTTTCCATTTAGGCTTTGGCCAACAAATGGAGAGCGAAATGCAATACGAAACCATCCTATATGAAGCCACCAATGATGTGGTGAAAATCACCCTTAATCGACCCGAAGTCATGAACGGGCTAAATGCCCAGATGCGGGTTGATTTGCTGCATGCGGTAAAGCATGCGCCGCTTGATGGGCGGGTGATTGTATTTACTGGCGCTGGCCGTGGCTTTTGCTCGGGGCAGGATCTGGGGGACCGGGTCAATGCGGGCGAGATCGATATGGAGCGCACGCTGCTGGAAGAATACGAGCCGCTGCTGAAGGCGATCTATACCTGTCCGATCCCTACAATTTCCGCCGTAAATGGCCCGGCCGCCGGGGCAGGGGCCAATCTGGCGCTGGCCGCCGATGTGGTGATTGCCACCCAATCGGCATTTTTCATTCAGGCCTTTGCCCGCATTGGCCTGCTACCGGATGCAGGCGGCACCTATTGGCTGCCCCGCCAAATGGGCTTCGCCAAGGCCATGGGTGCGGCTTTATTTGCCGATAAAATCACCGCAGATCAGGCGGCGGATTGGGGCATGATCTGGGAGAGCGTTCCCGATGACGCCTTTGCCGCTACCGTGCATGCCCGCGCCGATAAGCTCGCCAGTGGCCCGACCGAGGCTTACAGATATATCAAACAAGCCATGCGCGCCAGCTATGACAATACGCTGGATGATCAGCTTGCCCTTGAGGCCAAGCTTCAGGGCAAAGCCGGAAAAACCCGCGATTTTACCGAGGGCGTATTGGCCTTTATGGAAAAACGCCCCCCCAAATATGAAGGCAGATAGCATGCGGCTTGATCAGGTTCGGCGCGCGCCGCTGGTGTTTGATGCCGCGCGCGGTGCCGGGGCGCGGGGGCTGTTTCCAGACCTGCCAGCGCCTCTGCTAGATCTGATCGAAGGCGCGGCAGGGAGCAGCGACTACCTTTCGGCCTCTATCCATAAGGAGCAGGTTTGGCTGGCCAACATTGCCAAACAGCCGGTGCAAGACAGTTTTGAAGCGCTGCTAAGCTTTGATCAATCCAGCTTTCAAGCGCTGTCAAATTCGATGCGCATTGCCAAAAGGCGGGCCGGCTTGCTGATTGCCCTCGCTGATCTGGGCGGGCTGTGGAGCTTGGCGCAGGTAACGGCTGCGCTCACCCGTTTGGCGGATATGGCGCTGAATACCGGCTTGCAGTTTTTGGTCGAGGCCGAGATCTCGCACGGCAAGCTACCCGCCGTAAGCCCAGACGAGGCGGCGGGCATGTTTGTGCTGGCCATGGGAAAAATGGGCGCTTACGAGCTGAATTACTCGTCAGATATTGATCTGATTGTGCTATTTGACGAAACCCGCCATGCCCGCGAAAACTGGGGCGAGCTTCGGGCAGGGTTTATTCGGGTCACCAAGCGCCTGATCAAATTGCTGAGCGAAAACACCGGCGAAGGCTATGTGTTTCGCACCGATTTGCGCCTGCGCCCCGATGCCTCGGTTACCCCCGTCTGCATCGCCACCGAGCCAGCCGAGCGCTATTACGAGAGCCTTGGCCGCACATGGGAGCGTGCCGCCTATATCAAAGCCCGCGCCTGTGCCGGGGCAATCGGGGCTGGCGAAGCATTTTTACAAACCCTGACCCCGTTTGTGTGGCGCCGGCATCTGGATTACGCCGCGATTGAAGACGCCCATGATATGCGGCTAAAAATCCGCGATCATAAGGGGCTGCATGGGCCGATTGCGGTTGCGGGGCATAATGTGAAATTAGGGCAAGGCGGCATTCGCGAGATCGAGTTTTTTGCCCAAACCCAACAAATGATTATGGGCGGCAAAAACCGCAAGCTGCGCCAGCGTGGCACGGTCGAGGCCCTGACAGCGCTGGCCGATCAGGGCAGGGTGCCGCAAGATATCGCCGCCTCGCTGATCGAATCATACCGTGCGCTTCGCAGGCTGGAACACCGGATTCAGATGATGGATGACGCGCAAACCCACGATATTCCCGAGAGTAAAGCCAAACGCGCCCAGCTGGCGGCGCTTGCCGGATACGCCGATCTAGACAGCTTTGAAGCCGAAACCATGGCGCGGCTTAAATCGGTTCATAGCATCACCGAATCGTTTTTTAACGACGCGCCAACCC
>WFUK01000391.1 GCA_015485015.1 Paracoccaceae bacterium
TCTTTCAACTTGCGATAAGCCGCCAGCAAAATCGCCCCTGCCGCCCCAAGCGCCGCTGCCGGCGTCGGGTTGGTGATGCCGCCAAGGATTGAACCCAGCACCGCAACAATCAATACCAGCGGCGGGAATACCACACGCAAGATATCGTTTTGTGCCAGCCGAGGCCCGGATTTCGCCATCGCATAAAGGATAAACAGGAACGGAATTGCCAGCCTCACCCAGGCGGAGCCGGGCGAATTGGCGGGGGTGATGAAATATACATCCACCAATATGGCCCCCAATATCCCGAGCGCGCCAAGGATGAGCGGTGTTTTGCTCTGACGAGGTGAAACACCGTAAGTGATGGTGTATACCAGCGCTGCCAAGGTCAGGATCATCAGCAAACCAGAGCCAAGCAAAGGCGCGTCGGCGATTTTTTGTGCCACAAGCTCGGCAACTTCTTCCGGCGTGCGCTCACGTTCAACTTCACCCAATTCGGCTTTCAGCGCATCAAGCTGTGCGCGCAGGGCAACGGCTGTATCCCATTTTTCCTGACCGTGCTTTTCGATCATCGAAATCTGGCACTGCTCGGAAACATTGGTGCGCAGCTCGGGCTGAACCCCGATTTCGGCGGTGGAGGATACAAAAGTGGACTGGCTACCGGAGAAACCAACGGTATTCATACCAATCGCGGTGCCAATCACAAACAAAGGCGCAAACACAAACCACATCAACGAGTGGTTTTTACCTTCACCATGGCCCGTCGCGGCCAGCGCCGGAATGGGTGGTGCGTTTTGAGGCTTAAACAGCGCATAAACAAAAGCATATAGCCCATAAAGGAAAGCAAGGAAAATGCCCGGAAGCAGCGCCGCCTGAAACAGCGTGCCAACCGATAGCACCGCCGCATGGCCGAGATATGTCAGCGCATCGGTGCAGCCCGCAAGCTGGGCGCGCTGCTCTTGCGCGGCGGCATAAAGATCACCCGCCAAGGTGCCGAGCAAAACGATCACGATGGAAGGCGGAATGATCTGCCCCAAAGTGCCCGACGCCGCGATCACCCCTGTGGCCAGCTCGGGCGAATAGCCGTTGCGCAGCATGGTGGGCAAGGAAAGCAGGCCCATAGTCACCACGGTAGCGCCAACGATACCGGTGGAAGCGGCCAAAAATGCGCCAACCAGAACCACCGAAACCGCCAAGCCGCCCGGCAATGGGCCAAAAACCCGCGCCATGGTGGTTAGCAAATCTTCGGCGATCTTGGAGCGCTCAAGCGTAACGCCCATCAGCACAAACATCACAACCGCCAGCAGGGTTTCGATGCTTTGCCCCGCAAAAACCCGCTCGTTCATGCGGTTTACGACAAAAGACAGCTTGCGATCCAGTGCCCGCTCCCAACCACCTTCAAACAAGGGACCGGTAACGGTGGGCAAATCCGGATAGCGGAATAACGATATGGTATCGCGCGCGACCCCGTTATTCACCAAGGCCAGATAAGCATCGCTGCGCTGGTCTAGCGCGGCATGCAGCAATATGCCCGAGCTGTCAAGCGCAGCCAGAATGCCAAACGCGGCTGTGGCGGCCCCCCCGATGGCAAAGGCCACCGGAAACCCCGACATAATGCCGAGAAACAGGCAGGCGAAGGTAATTATTAGGCCTAACTCGACCCCGTCTAATCCAAATAGCATCTCACTGCCCCTTTAGTGAATGGCGGCGGCAACTTCGGCCGTCTCGTCATTGAGTGAATCTCGGTCGAGATATTTGTCTGCGGAATCTTTGCCCTCGATAAACTCGAGCAAGGAACGATAGAAGAAGCCTATGCCTTGCAGGATCATCATGAATGCAAAGGAAACCAGCAGCACCTTGAAGAGGAAATAGGCATTAAACCCGTTGGGGGAAAAGCCGATCAACTCGATATTCTCTTTCAGGAACGGAGCTTTGCGCATCATGGATTCAAGGCTGGCCGAGGCGCTGAATTTTGGCGTCACCAGATTGCGCCACATGAAGAACCAGCCGAATAGCCAGATCAGAAGCATTGACGGCATGATGAAAAACAGCGACCCGAACATATCGATCACCTTTTTCGTGCGAAAGCTCACTCTGGCGTAAACCAGATCCACCCGCACATGGCCACCCTGCACAAAGGTATATGCGGCCACCAAGGCCACGATCATGGCGTTATAAAGCTTCAGCTCCTCGCCAAACCAGCTCAGGTCTTTGGTGAAAACCACGCCAAATGGCCCGATCGAAATTTCGGACACCCGAAAGATGCGCTGCAAAAACACGATCATCACCTGTTGCAGCACCATGATCAGCCCCGCCCAGGCGAAAAACCGGCCAACCCCGTTGGAAAACCCTTCGATGATCCGCACCATGCGCCACATGAAGGGGCGGTAAAACAATCCGATAACGGTAAGAACCAAAAACAGATCGATCAGAACGAATAACAGCTCTTTCGAGGCCCCGTAATAGATAAACCGGATCACGGATTCGGGGTCATTGGCCCAGTTCAGCCATGCCATCGGATTGGATAAGGCCGTAAATAAATCTACAAAACCCTGCAACAATTGGGCACCCACCCAGCTTAGCATATCAGCCATTCTGTCTCTCTCGATTGTAGGAAATATTCAAAAAATGCCCCCCGCGATCTTGAGCGGGAGGCATTGTTTTAGGCTTGGAAATTAGCCGAGTACGCGGTCACGCTGGGTGCGATATGCGCTTTCGGAAGTCGAAATCCAACCGGAAGACGCTGCCATTGATGCATTGTAGCTTTCACGGATTTCAGCGAAAAGCGCATCTTCCATGTAGCCGTCAAGCACTTCGGCAGACGCCGCGCCAAATGCATCCCAGATGCTGTCATTGAACTGACGCAACTGAACACCTTCGGAAACAAGGCGCTGCAAGGCGGCACCGTTGTTATTGAGGAACTGGGCCAAAGACCACTGGTGAGTGGCGGCAGAAGCGTTCTCGATGATCGACTGGTGCGAAGAGGAAAGCTCGTTGAACACTTCCAGATTGGTCGCCAGAGACAAAGCAGCGCCCGGCTCGTGGAAACCGGCGGTGTAATAGATCTTGGTGATTTCCTGGAAACCGGCAACTTCGTCTGCCCATGGGCCGATCCACTCGGTGCCGTCCAATGCGCCAGAAGCCAAGGCTTGATACACTTCGGAACCCGGCAGGTTTTGCACAGATGCGCCAAGCTTGCCAAGCGCTTGACCACCAAGGCCAGGCATACGGAATTTAAGGCCGTTGAAATCCTCCGGGGAATTCATTTCTTTGGCGAACCAACCACCAGCCTGTGCGCCCGTGTTACCGGCGAGGAAGGCTTTCAGGTTGAACACTTCACCAAGCTGGTCGTGATATTTGCGGCCATCGCCTTGCAGATACCAGTTTTGCAGCTCTTGTGCGGTCATGCCGAAAGGCACGGAGGTATAGAATGCATAGCCCGGGTGCTGGCCTACAAAGTAATAGTCTGCCGCGTGATACATGTCAGCTTGGCCCGAAGACACAGCGTCAAATACTTCAAACGCGCCCACAAGCTCGCCTGCCGCTTTGATCTCGATGGTCAAAGAGCCATCCGACATAGCGGTGATTTGGTCAGCCACGTGCTGAGCCGCATCAAAAACACCCGCAAGGCCACGGCCCCATGAGGTAACCATTGTCAGGGTGCGATTGCCCTGCGCATAGGCCGGAGCGGCCAATGTGCTGGCGGCAGCAGCGGTGCCCCCAAGTGCGGCTTTAGTTAGAAAAGAACGACGATCCATAGATAACCTCCCAGTAAGTGGTGCATAGTTTTAGCACCAGATCGATAATAATGTGGGTAAACTAACCTGACATAACGATTATGCCAACAGGTATTTTTTGCCAACATATTGCCATAATTGAATAATAACAATCTCACGTTGCTTTCAACCCAAGGAAAACGACCCTAAATCAGCAATCAGCCGATATTCTGCGTTATCACGAAAGATTCGGTAATTTTGGAAATTAAATTAGACATTATGCGCAACAAAATTTTTCAAAGCACATTGACCTTTGATAAAAGGCCAAGTAACAAATATTTATGAACATGAAGATTGAAATTCTAGTCGTGGTGCTGAAAAAGGCGCAAATCGTGTAAAACCCCGTTTTTATTCGATTTTGCGCTTGCCTCCAACCAATTGGAGGCTTTTTTTTTGCCATGGCTGGGCCAGCAGGCCTTTGGCCTTATACTATATGATGGAGTTAAGCATATGTCTCGCGAGATGACCGGAGCCAGAATTGTAATTGAAGCGCTAAGGGAGCAAGGCGTGGATACGGTGTTTGGATATCCCGGGGGGGCTGTGCTGCCCATTTATGACGAAATTTTCCAGCAAAGCGATATCCGGCATATCCTCGTGCGCCACGAGCAAGGCGCCACCCATGCCGCCGAGGCCTATGCCCGCTCCACCGGCAAGCCCGGCGTGGTGTTGGTGACCTCGGGACCAGGCGCGACCAATGCCGTTACCGGCATGACAGACGCTTTGATGGACAGCATTCCGATGATCGTTTTGACCGGCCAAGTGCCGACCTTCATGATCGGCAATGACGCCTTTCAGGAGGCCGATACCGTGGGCATCACCCGCCCCTGCTCCAAGCATAACTGGCTGGTAAAAGACACTTCCGAGCTGGCCGAAACCATCCATCAGGCGTTTCATATCGCCACCTCGGGCCGCCCGGGGCCGGTTTTGGTCGATATCCCCAAGGATGTGCAATTTGCCTCCGCCCCCTATAAAACCAAGGCCAAAGCCCCGACCACCCACTATAATCCGCAGGTAAAAGGCGATCTGGCCGAGATCACCCGCGCGGTCGAGGCTTTTGAGCAGGCCGAGCGGCCAATCATCTATTCCGGTGGCGGGGTGATCAATTCCGGCGTTGGAGCCAGCCAGCTTTTGCGCGAATTGGTAGCGGGCAGCAATGCGCCGATCACCAGCACCCTGATGGGCCTTGGCGCTTATCCGGCTTCGGGCGATAATTGGCTCGGGATGCTGGGGATGCACGGCACGGTGGAGGCAAATCTGGCGATGCATGGCTGTGATTTCATGCTCTGCGTTGGTGCGCGGTTTGATGACCGGATCACCGGCCGCACCGATGCGTTTTCGCCCGACAGCTTTAAGGTGCATATGGATATTGACCCCTCCAGCATCAATAAAATCATCCATGTGGATGTGCCGATCATCGGCGATATTGGCCATATTCTGGAGGATTTCCTCAAGGTCTGGAAGGCGCGCGGGCGCAAAACCAAATCGGCCGAGATCAAAAAATGGTGGAGCCAGATCAATGAATGGCAGGCGACCAAATGCCTCGATTACCGCAATTCGGACGAGCTTATTAAGCCGCAATATGCGTTGGAGCGGCTTGAGGCTCTGACCAAAAACATGGATCGCTATATCACCACCGAGGTCGGCCAGCATCAAATGTGGGCCGCGCAATATCTCGATTTTGACGAGCCGCACCGGTTTATGACCTCGGGCGGGCTGGGCACGATGGGCTATGGCCTGCCA
>WFUK01000392.1 GCA_015485015.1 Paracoccaceae bacterium
CACCCAAGGCGGGGCCGAGCTGCAATTCACTCTTGGCATACCGGCACAAATGATCACCGTGATTCAGGCGCTGATTATCATGTTCACCGGAAGCCTTGAAAACCTCGTGCGCATTCCGATGGAAAAAATATTTATCAGAGCCGGAAAGGGAGCCTCGTCATGATGGATTTCCTGACAAATGACCTGTTGCAACTCAGTGATTCCGCCGTGCGGTTTGCCACGCCTTTGCTGCTGGCCTGTCTTGCGGGGCTATATTCCGAGCGCGCGGGTATCTTTGATATCGGCCTTGAGGGCAAAATGCTGGTGGCGGCTTTTGCGGCGGGGGCGTTTTCGGCCATTGCCGGCATGCCCGCCTATGATGGCGGCTGGGAAATGGGGGGGTGGTCGGTCTGGATCGGGCTTGGCGCGGCCATCATTGCCTCCACGCTGTTTTCGATGATCCATGCTTTTGCCTCGATCACGCTACGCGGCAACCAGCTGATCTCCGGTGTGGCGATCAATTTCTTCGCGGCGGGCATTACCGTGCTGATCGGGCAATACTGGTTTCGCATGGGCGGGCAAACCCCGCAGCTGCGCACGGGCCAGCGTTTTGAGCCGATCACCCTGCCTTTTGCCGAAAGCGTTAAGGATGTGCCTATTTTGGGAGACATCTATTACAACCTGATTTCCGGCCATAATATCATTGTTTATATGGGCTTTCTCATTGTCGCGCTGACATGGTGGGTGCTTTACCGCACCCGCTTTGGCCTGCGGATGCGGGCTGTGGGCGAAAACCCGGGCGCGGTCGATACCGCGGGGATCTCGGTGGTTAAGCTGCGCTATTCGGCGCTGATCATTACCGGCATCCTATGTGGTCTCGCGGGGGCTTACCTGAGCCTCGGCACGGCCTCCGCCGGTTTTGGCAAGGATATGACGGCGGGTCGGGGCTTTATTGCCCTCGCTGCGCTGATCTTTGCCAAATGGAAACCGATTACCGCGATGTGGGCGACCCTGCTTTTTGGTATGCTGGAAGCCATTGGCAACAAATACCAAACCGTCGATCTTGGCTTTATCGTGCTGCCGGGGCAATTCATGCAAGCCCTGCCCTATATCCTGACCGTGGTTATTCTGGCGGGCTTCGTGGGCAAGGCCATTCCGCCCAAGGCGGGCGGAGAACCCTATGTCAAAGAGCGATAGCGCCCTTGCGCAAGTGCAGGCCCGCGCGGGCGATGCGCCGGTTGCGCTGGGCTTGATCCTTGGCTCCGGCCTTGGGCATATTGCCGATATGGTTGCGGGCGAGGCCTTTGATTATTCCGAGCTTGAGGGCTTCCCCGTTAGCGCCGTTTCCGGCCATTCGGCCAAGCTGGTGGTTGGCGAGCTTTGGGGCATGCGGGTGGCGGTATTTGGCGGGCGGGCGCATTATTACGAGCGTGGGCAGGCGGATGCGATGCGGGTGCCGCTGGAGTTGCTGAAGGCGCTGGGGGCAAAGCAGGTGATTTTAACCAATGCCGCCGGCTCGTTTCGCGCCGATATTCCGCCCGGTGATCTGATGCTGATCTCGGACCATATAAATTTCTCGGGCCTCAATCCGCTGATCGGCGAGGCCACGGATGCCCGCTTTGTCAATATGACCAACGCTTACGACGCCGAAATGCGCGCGAGGCTGGAAGCGCCGGCCAAGGCCGAGGATATCTCGCTGAAATCCGGTGTTTATAGCTGGTATTCCGGCCCGAGCTTTGAAACCCCCGCCGAGATCAAGGCGCTGCAAATTCTCGGCACCGATGCGGTCGGGATGTCGACCGTGCCGGAGGTGATTTTGGCGCGGTTTTTGGGGCTGAAGGCGGCGGCGATCTCGGTGATTACCAATATGGCGGCGGGCATGGGCAGCGAAACTATCTCGCATGAGCATACCAAAAGCATGGCCCCCATTGGCGCGGCCAAGCTGGAGCGGATATTGCGGCGCTATATTTCCGGCTGATCCGCGATTATGTCGCAGCGCAACACACTTTGCAGACTCGATTTTCAGGCGTAGGGAGGCGGTCTCACACAGGAGATTCAAATGCAGGTTTATTTACCTATTGCCGAAGTATCGGTGAATATTTTTGTATTGCTCGGGCTTGGCGGCATTGTTGGCGTCTTGTCCGGCATGTTTGGTGTCGGTGGCGGGTTTATCCTGACCCCGCTTTTGTTTTTCGTTGGCATTCCGCCGACCGTGGCGGTGGCCACGGGAGCAAACCAGATCGTGGCCTCGTCTTTTTCCGGCGTATTGGCGCATTTCAAGCGCGGCACGGTTGACCTTAAAATGGGGATGTTTTTGCTGGTCGGCGGGCTGGCGGGCGCGGCGATCGGGGTGCAGGTATTTGCCTGGCTCACCGCCCTTGGCCAGATCGAGCTGATTGTAACCCTGACCTATGTGCTGTTTCTCGGGCTAATCGGCGGCTTGATGTTTATCGAAAGCCTGAACGCCCTGTTCAAAGCCAAGGGCAAAGCCGCCAAGCGCGGCAAGCATCATAGCTGGATCCAGCACCTGCCGCTGAAAACCAGATTTCGGGTATCGCGGCTATATATCAGTATGATCCCGCCGGTGGCTGTGGGCTTTCTGGTTGGATTTCTTTCCGCCATTATGGGGGTCGGGGGCGGCTTTATCATGGTGCCGGCCATGATTTATCTGCTCGGGATGCCGACAAAGGTTGTGGTCGGCACGTCTTTGTTCCAGATCATATTCGTAGCGGCTTATGCCACCTTGATGCATGCCTATGAAAGCCAGACAGTGGACGCGGTGCTGGCGCTCACGCTGATCGTTAGCGGCGTGGTCGGGGCGCAATTCGGCTCTATGATCGGGCTAAAGCTGAAGGCGGAATATCTGCGGGTGTTGCTGGCGCTGATGGTGCTGGCGATCTGCTTTAAGCTCGGGCTTTCATTGGTGCTGGAGCCAAGTGATCTGTATTCTGTTTTGCCAGTAAAGGGCTAGGTGTTCCGATTTGTCGCAGCGATTTGGGCTGATACATTCAAAAATTATATTGTAAACCCAAGGCCTCCCTCAATCAGGTGGAATCATGCTAATTTATCTCCCTATTGCCGAAGTATCGGTGAACATTTTTGTTTTGCTTGGCCTTGGCGGCCTTGTGGGTATGCTTTCGGGCATTTTTGGTGTCGGTGGCGGGTTTTTGATGACCCCGATCCTGATTATGATCGGCATTCCGCCCGCCGTGGCCGTGGCGACCGAGGCCAACCAGATCGTGGCCTCCTCGTTCTCCGGCGTGCTGGCGCATTTCAAGCGCAAGACCGTGGATATTAAAATGGGGCTGATCCTGATGCTCGGCGGCCTTGCTGGCGCGACGCTCGGGGTGCAGATCTTCAAATATCTGAAAAGCATCGGGCAGGTGGAGCTGCTGGTGACCCTGTCTTATGTGATGTTCCTGGGCCTTGTCGGCAGCATGATGTTTGTCGAGAGCCTGAACGCCATTCGCCGCTCGGGCAAGCCCGGCGCCAAGCCAAAGAAAAAGAAGCACACCTGGATCCACGGCTTGCCTTTCAAAACCCGCTTCCGCACCTCGGGGCTTTATATCTCGGTGATTCCACCGATTCTGGTAGGGGTTGCCGTGGGCATTCTGGCGGCGATTATGGGTGTTGGCGGCGGCTTTATCATGGTGCCGGCCATGATCTATATGCTGGGCATGCCGACCAAGGTTGTGGTTGGCACCTCGCTGTTCCAGATCATTTTCGTAACCGCCTACACCACCCTTTCCCACGCCATGCAAAACTTTACGGTGGATGCAATTCTGGCGCTGTTGCTGATCATTGGCGGCGTAATCGGCGCGCAGATCGGCACGCGGATCGGGGTGAAGCTGAAGGCCGAGCAATTGCGGATTCTACTGGCGGCCATGGTGCTGCTCATGTGTGGTAAACTGGCGCTTGATTTGCTTCTGGTCCCATCCGAACTATTTTCCATTGGCGCAGGGGGCGAATAAATGCTTCGCATATTTTTTATCGCGGTTTCAATTATCGCCTCACCATTAATCGCCCAAGAGGACGTGGTGGTCGATCTAAGCCAGAACCGCGTGGATATCACCACCACCTTTTCCGGCTCCAATATATTTGTATTTGGTGCCGTAAAGCGCGACACCCCGCTACCCGAAGGCATTGGACCGCTTGATGTGGCTATCGTTGTTGAAGGCCCGCTCGAAACCATTACCGTGCGCAAAAAAGAGAAAAAGCTCGGCATTTGGGTGAATTCCGACGCGGTCGAAATCCAGCAGGCACCCAGCTTTTTCACCATCGCCACCACGGGGGTGCTGGAAGATATGCTGAACGAGGGCGATTTGCGTGATTATGCCATCGGGCTGGATTATGCCGTGCGCCCCCAACCGATGGATAATATGGTCGGTGAAATGGAAAGCTTTGCCGAGGCCGTGATGCGCATCCGCGAGGATGACGGGCTGTATTCGCAGCGGGAAGGGGTGATTAACCTGACCGATGACACCCTGTTCGAGGTGGCGATTGCGCTGCCCGCCAATCTGGTGGAAGGCGATTATACCGCGCGGGTTTACCTCATTCGGGACAAAAACATCGTTGCCGATACCTCGGTAGAAATCACGGTGCGCAAAGCGGGGCTGGAAGTGTGGCTCTATGATCTATCGCGCGAGAATGCGCTGATCTACGGGCTGCTATCCCTGCTGGTGGCTTTGGTCGCGGGCTATGGCGCTTCCGAGCTTTTCCGGCGGCTAAAACGCTAACGCCACCCCAAACCAGCGGCTCTATTTCTTCGCGCTCATCGCTTCCACTTTAGCGGTGAGCGCGTCCAGTTTTGCCATCACCTCATCACGGTAAGCGTCGGTGGCGATATTCTCCTCCACCTCGTTTTCACCCTCCATCGAGGTCACGATCAGGCCGACCACAAGGTTCACCACCGCAAAGGTCGTGACCATGATAAACGGCACAAAGAACAGCCACGCATAGGGATGCTCCTCCATCACCGGGCGCACAATACCCATAGACCAGCTTTCCAGCGTCATGATCTGGAATAGCGAATAGAGGCTTTCGCCAAGCGTGCCAAACCACTGCGGAAAGGTATCGGCAAAAAGCTTGGTCGCCATCACGCCGGCGATATAGAATATCAGCGCCATCAGCACAAACACCGACATCATCCCCGGC
>WFUK01000393.1 GCA_015485015.1 Paracoccaceae bacterium
GCCTTGGGCCGATGGATCAAGCCTGTGTCCGCGCCGCCCCAAGCGCATGAGCTTGGCTTTTTCAACCCCGACCCCGTCATCTTCAACACGGATAAATTTCCGCCCGTCTGTTAATGTCCCCGCGCTTAACTTGACTTCGCTTTTGGCCCATTTGCGGGAATTGTCGAGCAGATTTCCCAGCAGTTCTGACAGATCGTGATCGTCAAAAGGTGTCGTGAAGTCTTCGGGCATGTCAAAAGCCCATTCCAGCGGCATACGGCGCGGAAATCTCTTGATTGCATTTAGCATTTTCTCCGAGATCGGATAGGCCGCGTTCGAGCTGCTGCCTGCGGTTCTGGTCCGGACCCGCGCCAGCTCCCGCCCGATAAAATGGTTCATCGAAGCTATTTGGGAATCGATTTCGGCAGCGGCATCCAGCTCGCCTTTATTGCGCAAATCGCGGGCAATCGTATTGATAATCGTGAGCGGGGTTTTTAGGCCATGCGCCAGATCGCTTGCGCGTTCGCGGGCTTGTGAAAGCGTGGTCTCGTGTAAGTCCAGCAGCTCGTTCACCTCGGTTGCCAGCGGTAGCACCTCCACGGGAAAATCCCCTTCAAGCCGAAAATCTTTTCCACTACGCACCCGCTCGACCCGCACACGCAGCGCCTCAAGCGGGGCAAGCCCAAGTTTTACCTGTATCCAAGCTGCTGTAAATAAACCAAAAAATATGATCGCCATCCACCAGATCATCGTAGACCTAAAGCCCGCAGATGCCGATTGCACCTCCGATTGGTCGATCGCAATCGTTAACTGTACCAGGGTCGGGGCCGCCTCATCTCCGATTTTTATAGCCCGCGAAAGGGTCAACAATGGCTCATTGCGCGATGAAACCGCAGCCGAACGCACCATTTCGCCGGCGTGAAGAATGGGCTCAACCTCGATGCTCCCCGTCCATAAGGATCGGGAAACAACGCGCGGATGGTCCGCTCGGGTGGCCTGCCAATAAAGGCCGCTAAAAGGGGCCTGAAAGCGCGGATCCGTTAACGGGAGGACTTCGAGATCGCCATTTTCGGTAAACGCTAGGTTCGCCGTGAGCTGATCGAGATGGGCGGTTAGCTCGCTATAGATGCGATCCTCGAAATATTGGCTGAATAGACCGCTTAGCACAAAGGCGATTGTGCTGAGCGCCACACCGATAGACAGGCAAGCGAGCAATATCAGGCGCATCGCTAGCGAATGGATTCTCATTGCGATACAGCCGGCTCTTCGTCAATCAAATATCCAAAACCGCGCCGGGTTTCGATAATGTTTTCTTTAAGCTTGCGCCGCAATCGCCCGACCAAAACCTCTACCGCGTTGCTGTCAGGCTCTTGATCCTGATAGTAAATATTGGTTGCCAGCTCTTCTTGCGAAACCACGCGGCCCCGATTGTGCAGCAAATAATTCAGCAAGCGGAACTCAAGCGGCGTCACCTTGATAACCGCGCCATTTACGCTAACCTTCATCCGCCGCGTATCCATGATCAGGCCCTTGGCTTCCAAAATCGGGCTGCGATCCACCCCGGAGCGCCGCATTAAAGCTCGCAAACGCGCCACCAGTTCTTCCATATGAAACGGCTTCACCAGATAATCATCCGCACCCGCATCGATACCATCCACCCGCTCAGACCAGCTCCCCTTGGCTGTCAGCAAAATGACCGGCATATTTACCTTTTCTTTTCGCCAGTTTCGAAGCACGCTCAGCCCGTCAAGTTTGGGCAAGCCGATATCCAGCACCGCGGCCAAATAGTCTTCGGTGCCGCCTTGGAACCAAGCGGTTTCCCCGTCTGAAACCACCTCGGGCACAAATCCGGCTTCTTCCAGTCCAAGCTGAATAGAATCGGCAATAAGGGCTTCGTCTTCAACGATCAAGATGCGCATCAGCAGCCCGTAATCCTGAGGATCTCACCGGTTTGCGCCGAAATTACTACGGTTTCCAACCGGCCAGATTGCGAAATCGCTCGGAATTTGTAGCGCGGGTTTTTTCGACGACCCGTAAATTCCACCCCGACAATCCGCCCATCATACTGGTCAATGAACTCTGCCCATATTTGCTCGAGCGGGCGCGCATATCCGGCATCTATGGCCTCTCTGGAGCGATTCATGTCCGAGCGCCCTATCTG
>WFUK01000394.1 GCA_015485015.1 Paracoccaceae bacterium
GCGCCAACACTATGTGCAGGAAGGTGTTGGGCATTACGGCATTTTTAATGGTTCCCGTTGGCGAAAAACCATCGCGCCGATGGTGAAATCCTTTATTTCTGCCCATCGGAAAAATGACTGAAACCCTTGAAATAGGGCTGCCGCCCATCCGCGTTTCACTGCGCCGACACCCGCGCGCCAAGCGGATGACGCTGCGGGTGAGCGCCGCCGATGGCACCATCCGCCTCACCCTGCCCAAGCGCGGCAGCCTGCGCGCGGCCCAGCGATTTTTGCTGGAGCAGGAAGACTGGCTGCGGGCACAATCCGCCAAAATGCCCACGCGGATAGCGATTGAAGCCGGTATTTCGATTGCGCTGGAAGGGGAGGTGTTTTTTCTGGAATCCCACCATGGATCCCGCGTTACCTTCGCGCCCGAGCGGATATTTTTGCCCCATTCCCGCCCTGCGGGGGCGGCTTTGGCAGCGGCAATTAAAGCCCGCGCGCGGGTTGTGATCACAAAGCTGGTGCAGCAAGATTGCGCGGCGCTGGGCAAGCCGATGGGCAAGATCAGCCTGCGGGATCCGCGCTCGCGCTGGGGGTCGTGCAATTCCGAGGGCAACCTTATGTTTTCGTGGCGGCTTTTGCTGGCCCCGCCCGAGGTGCTGCGCTATGTGGTGGCGCATGAGGTCGCGCATTTGAGCGAGATGAACCATTCAAGCCGGTTTTGGGCCGAGGTGGCGGGATTGATGCCCGATTTCGAGCCTCCGCGCGCTTGGTTGGTGCAAAATGGCGCGCAGCTACATCGGTTTGATTTCAAAGCCCCTTGACCTGGGGCGTATTTGTGATCACAAATAGCCATGACCTTGAAAAAAGAAGCCAAAACCGAGGCGCTTCCGGCGCATGAGCAGGTGTATCGCCGCTTGCGTAGTGAAATCATGAATGGCTCTATGCAGCCAAGCACGGCGCTGACTTTGCGCGGGGTGGCGGCAGATTTCGGCTTTTCGATCACTCCGATTCGCGAGGCTGTGCGGCGGCTATGTGCCGAAGGCGCGCTTAGCGTTTCGCCCTCCGGACGGGTCAGCACTCCCGAGCTTAGCAATGACCGGATCGAGGAATTGGCCGCATTGCGCGCCCTGCTGGAGCCGGAGCTGGCGAGCCGCGCCCTGCCGCGCGCCCACACGGTGCTGATTGACCGGATGGAGGTGCTGAATGACACCATCGACCAGGCGATTATCCATGAGGATGCAGCACGCTATGTGCGGCTGAATCTGGAGTTTCACCGCGCGCTATATTTGCGGGCGCAGGCGCCGGCAATGCTGGCCATGACCGAGACCGTCTGGCTGCAATCCGGCCCGACCATGCGGCAGTTATATGGTAAAAAGCAGCGCCGGACGGCCTCGATCAACCACCGCAAAATTCTGGCGGCGTTGCGCGCGGGGGATGAGCCAAGCCTGCGGCTGGCCGTGCGCCAGGATGTGCTGAACGGGCTGCGGATGCTGGTGGAATAGGCGCTATTCTGCGCGCACCAGCTTGGCAAAGCGATCATAAATAGGCTCGGCGGCTGCTATTATTTCGCCACTTTCCAACGGATTATCGCCTTTGGTGATTCCGTCTTGCAAACCACCGGCCTCTTTTACCAAGAGCAAGCCTGCGGCCATGTCCCATGGTTTCAGGTTGCGCTCCCAAAAGCCGTCATAACGACCAGCGGCAACATAAGCCAGATCGAGTGACGCAGCACCCCAGCGGCGAACGCCGGCGCAAACCGGCAGGATCCGGCCAAGGTCAGACAGGGTTTCGGGCAGGTCGGCGCGGCCACCAAAAGGCAGGCCAGTGGCGAAAATCGTTTCGATCATCGAGGTGCGGCCAGACACCCGCAAGCGGCGATCATTCACCCAAGCGCCCGCGCCTTTTTCCGAGGCAAAAAGCTCGTCTTTCAGCGGGTCATAGATCACGGCGGCCACGATCTCGCCTTTGAATTCTAGCGCGATGGAAATGGCCCAATGGGGCAGCCCGTGCAGAAAATTGGTGGTGCCGTCGAGCGGATCTACGATCCAGCGGCGGGTTGGATCTTTGCCGATCACTTCGGGGAATTCTTCGCCCAGAAATCCGTAATTAGGGCGGGTTTCCATCAGAATTTCACGAATGGTCTCTTCGGCCATTTCATCGGCCTTGGTTACAAAATCCCCTGGCCCTTTAGCCGAGACCTGAAGGTTTTCAACCTCGTTAAAGTCGCGAATCAGTTTGCGGGCGGCCACACGGGCAGCCTTGATCATCAGGTTCAAATTGGCGGAAGCTTGGGACATCGGACCCCCCTAAATAAAGCGTAAGCGCATCCTATAGGTGGTTTTGGCGCAAAGGCCAAGGGGGCGATTGAATGATGCGGGCCGCGAGGCTAGGGTTGGGGCATGAGGCAGATATGGCATATTTTTCTATTTTTCTGGCTGGCCGTGCCGGCTTTGGCGCAGGATCGGATGTCTCATATCGGCGTTTTGGCTTTTCGCGGCGCAGAAACCACCTTGCAGGAATGGGGTCCGTTGGCGGAATACTTGACGCGGACAGTGGAAGGCTGGCGCTTCGAAATCGAGCCGGTGACGCTGGTTTCGGCGCCTGACGAGATAAAATCCGGCCATCTTGATTTTTTGGTCACGAATCCGGGGCATTATGTGGCGCTGGCTGCCGAATTCGGGCTTAGCCCGCTGGCCACCCGCGAGCGGAGCGATGGGCTGATGCGCTTTGGCACCGCTGTGATCACCCGCGCGGATAGCGGGATTTTGACACTGGATGATCTGCGTGGCAGGCGGGTGGCGGCGGTAAGCCCTGATGCATTTGGCGGGTTCCAGCTGGCATGGCATGCCTTCATGGCGCAGGGGGTGGATCCGTTTGTTGATTTTAAGCCGCTGAGATTTATGGGCTTTCCGCATGACGAGATCATTCGCGCCGTGCAGCGAGGCGAGGTGGATGCGGGCGTTATCCGAGGGGGTTTGCTGGAAATGCTTGCCGCCGAGGGGCGGTTTGATCTGGATGAATTTGTGGTGTTGCAAAGCAATAGCCAGATGGATTTTCCATATATGGTGAGTGGTCAACTGGTGCCGGAATGGCCGTTTACGGCGGTGCCGGGGGTGGAAAAAAGCCTTCGCGAATCGGTGACAATTGCGCTGTTGGTTACGCAAAGCCTGCAAAGCACGGGGCTGGCGGATAAATGGTCTGCGCCGCTTTCTTATGAGGGGGTGCGGGCGCTTAGCGCGGCCTATCATGCGCGCGATAGCGAGAATAGTATCTGGATTTACATTTTTGCAGCCCTTGCAACATTGATTGCGGCGCTTGGTATTTTCCGCTGGCGCAAGCCTCAAATGGTGGAAATAATGCCGGAAGAGCCGATCGAGCCAGATCCGGAGGCGGTAAAAACCATCGCCTTGTTCGAGCGGCTAACCAAGCGGGAGCGCGAGGTGTTGGCGCTGATTTGCGACGGGCTTGCTTCAAAGGATATCGCCGAAAAGCTGGGGGTGAGCTTGAAAACCATCGAGTATCACCGCTCCAATCTTTTGCAAAAAACCAAGGCCGGCACCACTGCCCATCTTGTGCAGCTCGCGACCCGTTTTGGCTTTGACCTAGGGGATACCCTAGGAAAATAACTCAATAACCACGGGTATTTCCGAGTTATCATGCTTCTATTTATATGTGAGCCTGAGGTTAAGAGCCGGGCTGGACCACGGCTCATAATAACATAGATGGACGTATGATGAAGCAAGTTGAAACGATCATTGCGGGGCAGGCCGGTGCCAGCCCCGCAATGGCGCAAGCTATCTGCCGGTCACATGGGCCTATTCCGGCAATGGATGCGGAATTGACTTTGAAGCCAATTTGGATCGCGAATTAAAGAATAGGGCGCAGGAGGCTGCGTCCTTCAACGCCGGATCAACCGGCAAACCAACGGGAGAAGAATATGTTTAAGAAAATTGCAGCCGTAATGGCGGTTATTATGGGCATGGCGATCGCGATGCCCGCACTGGCGCAAGGTGTGAATCACAAGATCGTATTTCACGTGGATGAAAATGATCCAAAGCTGATGAATATGACGCTGAATAACGTGCAAAACGTGACAAATTATTTTGAAAGCATCGGCGATACCGTGGAAATTCAGGTGGTGGCCTATGGGCCGGGTTTGAATATGTATCGCGCGGATACCTCGCCGGTGGCGGACCGGATCGCCACCATGTCGCTCGAGATCGAAAACCTGACATTTGCGGCTTGTGGCAATACCCTGCGCAAAATGGAAGCCAAAGCCGGTGGGCCGGTTGAGCTGCTGGCCGAGGCCGAGCTTGTGCCATCGGGTGTGGTGACAATCGTGCTGCTGCAAGAGGCCGGCTGGTCTTATGTGCGGCCCTAACGGATGAAATGCGCAAACTGATTGCGCATTTTCATAAGCGAACAGGGCAGGCTGCGTCTTCCGAGTGGCCTATCCTCCCCTCCTCTCGCGCGCGCGGGGGGAGGTTTTTTTAGGCGCGCTCGGCGTATTCCATGGTCTCGGTATGGATCACGATTTTCTCGTCCGGGCCAACAAATGGCGGGATCATCACCCGCACGCCATTATCCAGCACCGCAGGCTTGAAGCTGTTGGCGGCGGTTTGGCCCTTCACCGCAGGCTCGGTCTCGGCCACGGTGCAGATTACCTTTTGCGGCAGCGCGGCGCTTAGGGCCTCGTCTTCGTGAAATTCGATCTGGATGGTCATGCCGTCTTGCAAAAACGGGCGGCGCTCGCCCAGAATATCGGCCGGCAGTTCGATTTGCTCATAGGTTTCGGTATCCATGAATACCAGCATACCATCGTTTTCATAC
>WFUK01000395.1 GCA_015485015.1 Paracoccaceae bacterium
GAGCTTTTCGGAGCCACGCCATGTTTTGCGGATAAAATAGCTGTTCAAATGCTCGACAAATCGCAGATGATCATCATAAAACATCATCGGTTTCCCGCGAAAATCAAAGCGCGAAAAGGTGAGCGAACGGGATTTCAAGCTGCGGCTATGCTTGCGCGCGAGGGTCTGGAAGTAGGATTCGTCCGGTATCCAGCATTTGCGGAAAAACCGGTCATATATCGGCCGCGCCGGATCGCGCAAAATGGCGGTGGCGGTGGCGCGGGTCAGGGTCCACCATTGTGAGCCGATATGCGGGGTCAGCCCTTCGGGCATTTTGCGCTTGATCCCGAGCTTGCGCTGAAGCTCGACAAACTGATCAAAAATCCAGCGATTCCGGACAAAGGAAAACGGGAAATAAAGACTTAAACGCTCGGATTCCAGCCCGCCCTTGATCCAGGTTTTTTCCCCCACCCGCACCGATTCTATAAAATCCGTATCCGGATTTTGCTGCAAAAATTCGCTAAATTCCGACAGCGGGCGGTTGGGCAGGCAGGAGCCTGATAGCAAGGTAACATGGGAAATATCCGGAAATTCACCAAGCACCAGATCAAGCGCCAAAAGCTGGGCCTCGACCAGCGAAAACCGGCCCCATTCGCAATCTATGCGCGGGGTAAATACCACCCCGTCGATGCCGTTTAGCGCCTGCTGGAAGGGTTGGAATGCCTCAAGCGGCACTTTGGCATCCACATGAATCGCGATCTTGCATCCCGCTTGGCCAAGCCCCGCTACAAGCTGCGCCACCCGATCCAGATTTTCATGCACCAAGAGCGCAAAACCGATGCTCATGGCCAGCCCCCCAGCGAAATCAGCCCGAGGCGTTCGAGCTGTTGCCAATCCGAATAACGGGTTGAATGGGGGGTCCAGATTTTGTCAAAAGCATCTTTATTTTCGCTATAGGCGCGATATTCGGCGCTGTTATTATAATGCTGCCCGCGCGCCAGCTCCTCGGCGGCGCGAGCCTGCAAATCCGGCAGGAATTTGGTATGCAGCAGCGCCCCGCAAATCCGCTCTCCGGAAATCCGCTCATAGGTTTGATTCAGGCTGCGGGGCAATAATAGATGCGTGGACGAAATATAAACAAAATGTTTCCGCCATTTTATCAGCGGTATTTTATTCAAAGCCGGCGCTTTTGCTGGCCGATTGGCAAAAAACAACCGCTGCCTCGGGCCGCCTTGAATCCACAGCTCGGTAAAGCGGGTATTGCGGCGCATGGTGTAATTTCCGGCGTCAAAATAGCCAAGCACCTTTAGCGGGTCCTCGCCACGGGCGCAGTCTTGCGGGGTTTTGGCATACATATCCAGCAACATCGCCGAAAAAGACGTGATTTTTCCGGCGTCCAGCCATTGGGTCAGCGCCGGTAGCGGGCGGGTATCGTGATGCGGATAGACCAGAAGCTCGTCCACATCCACCACCAGACACCAGTGATTATGGCCAAATTCGTTTAGCAGGCTATTCAGCCACAGCACCCCGAATTTGGCGCGCTTATAGCTGGCCTCGCTATGCCAGAGCGACACATCGGGTTGCGCTTGCAGATATTCAAATGTGCCGTCGGTCGAGCCGTTATCGACAATAAAAAACTGCTCCACCCCGAGCTTGCGATAATATTCCAGAAAATACGGCAAGCGCTGGTTTTCGTTGCGCATGGTGGAAAACAGAAATATCCCGCCCGATTTACGCGCATTTTGGCCCAGCTGAACTTGCCGAAGGTCTTTTCGCCGCAAAAGGGTGCGCACCTGCCATTTTTTGCGCAAAAGGCGCAAACGGTAGTGCCGCATAAGGTTTTTCATTTAGCCCAGCCTGTAATTCGATCTCTCTCTACTATTTATATAGAAACATATCCAGCTTAGCAAAATGCTGCTCCCATGTCGGAAATTCAACATTTTCCGGAACGATGGCCCTCGGCGCGGCCAAAGCGGCAGAAATCGCGGCTTTCCAGGCCTTTCTGTCATCAGGTGACAGATAAATAGGCAGATCTCCCGCGATTTCACGAAAGCAGGCCAGATCAGAGCAGATCACCGGAATGCCCATTTGCAGCGCTTCGATCAGCGGATAGCCAAAGCCCTCGGCATAGCTCGGGAATAGCAATGCCCGCGCCCCCGCAAGCCGGCTGGCCAAGGCTTGGTCGCTTAGGGTCGCGTGTTCAAATACGGTTTTTCCAATCATATCGCTGCGATCCAGCGTGGCAAAAACCGGTTCGTTTCGCCAGCCCCGCTGGCCGACAATATGCAGCTCGGCGGGTATATCAGGCCAGATATCCAGCAGCATCGCATGGTTTTTGCGCGGCTCGATAGTGCCGAGAATAACAAATTCGGCAGGCTCGGCAGCGGGCTTGCGCGCAGGCGCAGGCAGCGGCTCTACCCCCAGCAAGATCGGCAGGTTTTCCGGATATAGGCCCCATTTATCCAGCCATCTGGCAGATTTTGCCGCCGTATCGGCAGAATTATAAATCAGCGCATCGCAGGCGCTCGCGGTGGCTTTTAGCTCGTCTTCAAAGCGCTGCGCGGTGTCTTCGCGGGTGAATTCCGGAAAATCGAGCGGAATCACATCATGCACCATGGCCAGCTTTCGCCCCGCGCCCGCTGCTTTGATCGCCCGCCAAAGCGCCGCTTTTCGATTCGTATGGCCGACATTCAGATAGGTAAACCCCTTGGAAAGGTTTTTGCGCAGCATTTTGGCCAGTCCGGCGCGCAAACAGGTGCTGCGCGCCACTCGCCGCAGGCTGGATTCGGCACGGTTTACCGCCTCTGGTAATTTATGGCTGAATAGCCGCGCGATCAAATCCGGCTTTTGCCATGGCGATTGTCGCATTATCATCGGCCAAATGGTTTTCATCGCCGCCTGATCCAGCAGCGCATAGCCTTTTAGCACCCGAGACAAAAACCAGACCCGTCCACCGGCCGCTATAAAATGCTCGATATAGGCTTGCTCAACCCGATCGATGCCGGTGGCATAATCAAACGGGGCGCGCGAAATGCTGCGGCTTATATCAAGAAGAAGATCAGCCATTGGCCGACCTTACTCCGCCGCTCGCATTAAAGGCGCAATGGTCTCTATATATTGGCGGAATTCATCATGCAGCTCGGGGCGGGCCAAACCAAAAGCCACGGTGGCTTGCAGATACCCGGCCTGAGAGCCGCAATCAAAGCGCTCCCCCTCAAACAGATAGCCGGAAACCGGCGCGGCCTGCCCGATTTGGGCGCAGATCGCATCGGTAAGCTGCACTTCGCCACCGGCGCCGGTCGTTTGGTGGCTGAGCGCATCAAAAACCTCGGGCCGCAGGATATAGCGCCCGATTACCGCCAGATTGGACGGCGCATTTTCCGGCTTTGGCTTTTCCACCATGCCTTTGGCCAGCACCACACGGCCATCGGTTTCGCTTGGATCAATCACCCCGTAGCTCGAAACCCGATCCGGCGCGACCTCCATTGCAGCCACCATATTGCCGCCAATCTCCTGATAAGCCTCGACCATTTGCTTAAGGCAGCCGACCTCGCCCGCGATCACATCATCGGGCAAAAGCACGGCAAAAGGCTCGTTTTCCGGCACAAGGCGGCGGGCGCACCACACCGCATGCCCAAGGCCCAACGCCTCGCGCTGGCGGATATAGGCGATGGCCCCGCTTTCCATATCGGTTTCGCGCAGCCGCTCCAGAAGCTCGGTTTTCTCTTTGCGGGCCAGCGTTTTTTCCAGCTCGGGATTGCTATCAAAATAATCTTCCAGCGCGGATTTCCCGCGAGCGGTGACAAAGATAAAATCGGTGATTCCCGCTTCGCGTGCCTCGTCAATCGCATATTGAATTAGCGGGCGGTCTACCAAGGTCATGATC
>WFUK01000396.1 GCA_015485015.1 Paracoccaceae bacterium
GGTCATAAGCTTGGGGGCCAACTCGGCTGGCGCAGATAAAGAGCATAGCACCGCGCTGATCAATAACGAGCTGGCGGATAAGGGCTTTTTGCTCACCACCACCGAAGATATCATCAACTGGGCGCGCACCGGCAGCCTGCACTGGATGACCTTTGGCTTGGCGTGTTGTGCTGTCGAAATGATCCACACCTCGATGCCGCGCTATGATCTCGAGCGGTTTGGCACCGCGCCGCGCGCTTCCCCTCGGCAATCCGATTTGATGATTGTGGCGGGCACGCTGACCAATAAAATGGCACCGGCTTTGCGCAAGGTTTATGACCAGATGCCCGAGCCGCGCTATGTGATTTCGATGGGAAGCTGCGCCAATGGCGGCGGCTATTACCATTATTCGTATTCTGTGGTGCGCGGCTGTGATCGCATTGTGCCGGTAGATGTTTATGTGCCGGGCTGCCCGCCCACGGCCGAAGCGCTGCTTTACGGTGTTTTGCAGCTCCACCGCAAAATCCGCCGCACCGGAACGATTGCACGATAGGAAGAACATGCTTGAAGCCCTGAATGACCTAAAAACCCTGATCGAGCAAAAACAGCCCGATGCGGTGCGCCGTGCCGAAGTGCCTGGCGGAGAGCTGGTGGTGCATATCGTGCCGGCCGCCATTCCGTCATTTGTTGAATTCCTACGCTGCAATTCGCAATGCCTGTTTACCCAGATGATGGATGTAACCGGCGCGGATTACCCCGGTCGCGCCAAGCGGTTCGAGCTGATTTACCATTTTCTGTCGATGCGGCTCAACCAGCGCATTCGGGTGAAGGTCGATCTGGCCGAGGGCGAAATCGCGCCCAGCATTACCGGCATTCACCCTTCGGCCAATTGGTTTGAGCGCGAGGTGTTTGATATGTATGGCATCCGCTTTTCCGGCCATCCCGATCTGCGCCGCTTGCTGACCGATTATGGCTTTACCGGCCACCCGCTGCGCAAGGATTTTCCGACCAGCGGCTATGTCGAAATGCATTATGACGAGGTCGAGAAGCGCTGCGTGTATCGCCCGGTTTCGCTGACGCAGGAATACCGGCAGTTTGATTTCATGTCTCCATGGGAGGGGGCAAAATATATCCTGCCCGGTGATGAAAAATCCGATGCCAAGCCGGAGGTGAAATGATGGATGCGTCAAACCCGCCAAGTGCAAAAACCGTTCGTAATTTCAGCCTGAACTTTGGCCCCCAGCACCCGAGCGCCCACGGGGTGCTGCGCATGGTGCTGGAGCTGGATGGCGAGGTTGTCGAGCGCGCTGATCCGCATGTCGGCCTGCTGCATCGCGGCACTGAAAAGCTGATGGAAAGCCGGACCTATCTGCAAAACCTGCCGTATTTTGATCGGCTCGATTATGTAGCGCCGATGAATCAGGAGCATGCGTTTTGCCTCGCGATTGAAAAGCTGACCGGGGTAGAGGTGCCGCGCCGCGCCTCCTTGATCCGCGTGCTGTTTTCCGAAATCGGTCGGATTTTGAACCACCTGATGAATGTCGGCTCGCAAGCGATGGATGTGGGGGCGCTAACGCCCAATCTCTGGGGCTTTGACGAGCGTGAAAAGCTGATGATCTTTTGCGAGCGCGCATGTGGTGCGCGCCTGCACGCCAACTATTTCCGCCCCGGCGGGGTGCATCAGGATCTGCCGCAAAAGCTGGTCGATGATATCGACGCTTGGGCCGTGGCCTTTCCGCCGGTGCTGGATGATATGGCGAACCTGCTGACCGAAAACCGGATTTTCAAGCAGCGCAATGTCGATATCGGCGTGCTAACCGAGCAAGACGCGCTGGATTACGCCATGACGGGGGTAATGCTGCGCTCGACCGGGCTGGCATGGGATCTGCGCCGCGCGCAACCCTATGAATGCTATGACGAATTTGATTTTCAAATTCCGGTGGGCAAAAATGGCGATTGCTATGATCGCTATCTGATGCGCATGGCGGAAATGCGCGAAAGCCTGAAAATCATCCGCCAAGCCATTGTGAAGCTCAATGAATGCAAGGGTGAAGATGTGCTGGCGCGCGGCAAGCTGACCCCGCCCAAGCGCGCCGATATGAAAACCAGCATGGAAGCGCTGATCCACCATTTCAAGCTTTATAGCGAGGGTTTCCATGTGCCTGCGGGCGAAACCTATGCGGCGGTTGAAGCGCCCAAGGGTGAATTCGGGGTTTATCTGGTCGCGGATGGCAGCAACCGCCCCTATAAGGTGAAAATCCGCGCGCCGGGCTATGCGCATCTGGCGGCGATGGATCATATGGGGCGCGGGCATCAGCTGGCGGATATCGCGGCGCTGATCGGCTCTATGGATGTGGTATTCGGGGAGATCGACAGGTGATTTTTTCGCTGCATCATCCGGTTTTGGCAGTTTTCGGCGCGCGGCGCGGGGAATCCATCGGCTATGCGGCACTTGAATTGCAAGAGTGGAAAAATGTAAAATCAATAATAAAGGTGAGCAACCGGGAGATTGACCATGGGAAATGACGTGTATCAAGGGATAAAGGCGCTGGTTACCGGCGCAACGATCACGATGCTGGCCAGCTCGGGTTTTGCGCAGGCGGTGGATCCGGCGCGCGTGGAGCTTTTCCGCACCATTCTTGAGGGCAATGATTGCGCCTTGACCGAAGCCGAGGCCAATATCATTTTCCCGCAATTCGATTTTTCCCAAGATGAAACCCGGGAGATCGTCGGGGTTATGATCGTCGCTGGCGAGGTCCGCCTTGCGGGCAGCACGCTGAACCTGACCGATGGAAGCTGCGGCGGTGGCACCGAGGTGGCGGATCTGCTGGGCCGGCGCGATGTGCAGCAGTTTATCGCGGTAATGGCCGAGAATAACTGCGCTTTGAGCGAGGCGCGCGGCGAAGAGATATTTACCGCCCGAGGCATTAGCAAGGCCCAGGTTTCGGCTGTGGTTGGCCCGATGATGCAGGCGGGTATGGCCAGCTTTGATGTGGCTCAGGGGGTGCTATCGGTGAATAGTGCTTATTGCTCGCCGGTGATGGCGGCGGTCGAGGAAGCGCCCGAGATGCCAATGGACGCGCCAGCCGAGGACGGCTTGCCAGCGCAGGTTGCGGCTATTTTTGCGGCGCAAGATTGCCGTATTCCGGTGTCGGCTGCCAATGCGATTTTTACCTCTAGCGGTATGCGGTTAGAGGAAGCGCTGGCCACCGTTGGCACCTATATCGCCTCGGGGCAGGTGGTGGTCGGGCCGCAAGGGGATATGGTTGCGGATGCAAGCATCTGTGCGGCAAGCGTGGCTGAAACCACGGCACCGGTAGAGACCGAAGCCGCGCCGGTGCAAATGGCTGCGCCGATGGAGAATGACGGCTCGCCCGAAGGGATGCTGCTTTCTTATATCGTGCAGCAAGGTTGCTCGATCGAGGCCGGTGCCGGAAATCTGTTTGAAGAAAGCGGCGTGCGTCTGGATCAGGCGTTCCGGATTGTGGATGAATGGGTGGCCAGCGGCGAGGCGAGCCTGACGGATGGCGGCGCGCGGGTGGAGGTTGACCTCGGCCTATGCGTGAGCGGCAATACCGCTGTGGCGGGGGGGGCAGTCAGCGTGCCGGTTGTGCCTTTGAATGACGCAGCGCCTGTGTCTGGCGATGATCCCCGGGCCGGATTGCTGGCGATGCTGGCCGCGAATAATTGCGAGGTCAGCCTTGGAAATGCCGCCGCGATGATCGGCAATGCCGGGCTGGATTATAATACCAGCATGGGCCAATTGAGCCAGATGATGGCCTCGGGCGAGGCGACCTCGCCGGATGGCGGGCAAACATTGCAGGTCTCGGCGCCGTTATGCGAGGCGGTTGGCGCGGCTACGCCTTCCACCCCGCGCGAGGTGTTTATCGAGCTGATCAAGCAAAATAATTGCAGCATTACCGCTGCCGAATTCAGCACTTTGCTACCGCTGGATGGCCTTGATGCCAATGCGACTTTTGCGATGATTTCCGAATTGGAAGCTGAGGGGGTTATTTCCCTGCCGGCCACCCGAGATGTTGTAACCCTTAATGCGGAGATGTGCCGTTAATGCTACGC
>WFUK01000397.1 GCA_015485015.1 Paracoccaceae bacterium
GTGTTTTCCAGCGCCTCGGGCAGGTCGTTAAACAGCGCGCACATTTCGTCTTGGGATTTGAAATAATGCTCCGGTGTCAGGCGGCGGCGCGGCGTTTGCTGGTCTACATAGGCCCCATCGGCGATGCAGATCAGCGCGTCATGGGCCTCGTACATTTCGCGCTTGGGGAAATATACATCATTGGTCGCGACCAGCGGAATATCCAGCCCGTAGGCCAGCTCCACCAGCCCCGGTTCGGTGAGGGCTTCGGCCTCGGCGCGGCGGCTATCGGCGGTCGGGTGGCGTTGAAGCTCGATATAAAGCCGCCCGGGAAACAGGGATTTGAAATGCTCGGTCAGCAGGCGGGCCTTGGCGGCGTGGTTATCTTGCAATAGCTGGCCAATTGGGCCAAGCGCACCGCCGGTAAGGCAGATCAGCCCTTCGGCATGGGCATTTAGATGCGCCAGCGTGATATGCGGCGCGGCATTGCCGCATTCCAGATAAAGCGCCGAATTCAGCTTTAGCAGGTTTTTCCAGCCCGCCTCGTTTTGTGCCAATAGCACAATCGGGCGCGGCGCGGGGGGCTTTTCGCCGGGCTGGCTGGCGGCCTCGTAAGCCAGATCAAACTGGCAGGCGATAATGGGCTGAACGCCGGCATCCGAGGCGATTTCGGAAAATTCCAGCGCGCCAAACATGCTGTTGCTATCGGTAAGCGCCACGGCGGGCATCCCGCCCGCCACACACATAGCGGGCAGCTTTTTGGCGATAATCGCGCCCTCAAGCAAGGAATATGCCGAATGCACACGCAGATGGATAAAACGGGGGGCAGGGGGCATTTGGCAGGGCTTTCCGGCGGAAATTTGGCTTTGCCTCAAGATAGGATTATTTCAGACAGAAATACAGCGGCAAAAAATGGAAAATAATTTGCTATATAATATAAGTGGATAGCTGATTTGACCGCCAGAATTAATAATTAATGAAAAAGTTGCAATATGCTTTTGGCACGATAGACTGTAGGAGAACAAAGCGCGGCTATGGGCCTGTGCCTTTCGTTTGGCCGGTCCGCTTGGCCATAATGCGCGGAATCAGATTCGACATTTACACCACACGCGTGGTGGTCGATAAAATATCTTGGTTCACGCTTGCAGCGGGCTGGTTATCGGCCCGACATTTAATAAAATAGACGGGTAGATAAAATGGGAAAACTGACCACACATGTGTTGGATACCGCGCTTGGCAAGCCAGCCAAGGGCATGACGATCGAGCTATATCGCCTGACGGGCGGGCGCGAGAAGCTCAAGCAGGTGGTGACCAATGCGGATGGGCGCGTCGATGCGCCATTGCTCGAGGGCGAGGCGTGGAGCGCCGGAGAATACGAGCTGGTTTTTCATGCGGGGGCCTATCTTTCCGGCACAGGGCAAGAGCTGCCCAATCCGAGGTTTTTGAATTTTATCCCGCTGCGCTTTGGCATGGCGGAGGATAGCCATTATCATGTGCCGCTGCTGCTTTCCGCCTTTGGCTATTCCACCTATCGGGGCAGCTAGATGATTTCTTTTGCGCTAAACGGCGAGGTGGTTTCGGCCAATGATCCGTCTATGACCCTGCTGGATTTCCTGCGCCTCGAGCGCGGGCTGACGGGCACCAAGGAAGGCTGCAACGAGGGCGATTGCGGGGCTTGCACGGTGCAGGTGGCCAGCATGGAAAGCGGCGAGCTGGTGCATCGGGCGGTGAATTCTTGTGTGCTGCTATTGGGGCAGATGCAGGGCAAATCCATCACCACGGTCGAGGCGCTGGGCGGGGATCATCCGGTGCAGGAAGCCATGGTCGAGCATCACGGCTCGCAATGCGGGTTTTGCACCCCGGGGATTGTGATGTCACTGGTGGCGGCGCATCGCGAGGGGCGGCAAGACCACGCCGATGTGCTGGCAGGCAATCTTTGCCGCTGCACCGGCTATGCGCCGATTTTGCGCGCTGCCAAAGCCGCAAGCGAGGCACCTTTGCCCGCAACACCCGATGAGGCGGGCCTGATATCGGGGCTGAAAGGCGAGGGGTTTACCTCGCTGGATGAATTCGCCAACTGGTATGCCAAAAACCCAGATGCTACGCTGGTGGCAGGCGCTACCGAAGTGGGGCTGGTGCTGACCAAGGAGCTGAAACAGCCGGAAAAACTGGTGTTTTTGGGCCAGATATCGGGCTTGCAAAATGTTGAGCCTGAAATCGGCGGTATCCGCATTGGCGCGGGCGTTTTGCTGGCGCGGGTGCGCGGGCTGATGGCGGGGAAATATCCGCAATTTGCCGAAATGCTGCGGCGGTTTGGCTCGGTGCAGGTGCGAAACTCCGCCACCATCGGCGGCAATATCGCCAATGGTTCGCCGATCGCCGACACTCCGCCCGCGCTGATCGCGCTGGAGGCCAGCCTTACCCTGCGCAAGGGTGATGCGCGGCGCGAGATATTGCTGGAGGATTATTACCTCAGTTACGGGGTGCAGGATCGCGCCGAGGGCGAATTTATCGAGAGCGTATTTATCCCCGAGCAGGCGGATACGCTGGGGGTTTACAAGATTTCCAAACGCTTTGATCAGGATATTTCGGCGCTCTGCGCGGCGTTCAATATTGTGGTGGAGGGCGGTGTGATCACCAAAGCCCGCATCGCCTTTGGCGGCATGGCGGCCACGCCAAAGCGGGCCAGCGCGGTGGAAGCGGCGTTAATTTCCCAGCCTTGGAACGAGGCGACTATCGAGGTCGCGCAAGCGGCTTTTGCCAAGGATTACACCCCGATGTCGGACCAGCGCGGCAGCGCGGAATACCGGCTGATACTGGCGCAAAACCTGCTGATGCGCTATTTTCTGGAGCAGGGTAGCGAGGCCCGATTGCGGGTTGTGGGAGGTGTAAAATGAGCGTTGCAAAATCCATCCGCCATGATAGCGGCCCTGCCCATGTAAGCGGCGCGGCGCGTTATGTGGATGATTATCCGCTGCCGGCTAACGCGGTGCATCTGGCCTTTGGCCTATCCAAAAACGCCCATGCGGATTTCACGCTGGATATTTCGGCGGTGCGCGCCGCGACCGGCGTGATCGAGGTGCTGGTTGCCAGCGATTTACCCGGGCAAAATGATGTGTCGCCCTCTGCGCATGACGAGCCGCTTTTGGCGGTGGATACCGTGCATTATATCGGCCAGCCGCTGTTTTTGGTGGTGGCGGATAGCCATCTGAATGCGCGGCGCGCGGCGCGCCTCGGGCGGGTGGAATATAGCGATAAAACCCCGCTGGTCACGCTGGATCAGGCCATAGCTGCCGATAGCACCTTTGGCGATC
This sequence comes from Paracoccaceae bacterium, assembly GCA_015485015.1. Lineage (GTDB taxonomy): Bacteria > Pseudomonadota > Alphaproteobacteria > Rhodobacterales > Rhodobacteraceae > UBA3077. Next base: position 3,294 of record WFUK01000397.1, read on the forward strand.
CGCTGCGTTTTGCCATCGGGGACGCGGAAACCGCGCTGAAAGCCGCGCCGCATCAGGTATCTGGCCAAATGGAAGTCGGCGGGCAAGAGCATTTTTATCTCGAAGGACAGGCGGCTTATGCCCTGCCCGAGGAGGGCGATGTGCGGGTGGTTTCCTCCACCCAGCACCCGACCGAAATACAGCATAAGGTGGCCGAAGCGCTGAATGTGCCGTTTCACGCCGTGCGGGTCGAAACCCGTCGGATGGGCGGTGGCTTTGGCGGCAAAGAATCCCAAGGCAATGCGCTGGCCGTAAGCTGCGCCGTGGTGGCTTTGCGCCTCAATCGTGCTGCCAAAATGCGCTATGATCGCGATGATGATATGGTTATCACCGGCAAGCGCCATGATTTCCGCATCAAATACCGCGCGGGCTTTGGCGCGGATGGCAAGATCGAAAGCGTGATTTTCGAACAATTTGTAAAATGCGGCTGGGCGCTGGATCTCTCGCACCCCGTGGCCGACCGCGCCATGCTGCACGCGGATAACGCTTATCACCTGCCCAATGCCACAATTACATCGCACCGGCTTCGCACCAATACCCAGAGCAATACCGCCTATCGTGGCTTTGGCGGGCCGCAGGGCATTATTGGAATCGAGCGGGTGATCGAGCATATCGCCGACGAGCTGGGGCTGGACCCTTTGGCCGTGCGGCAGGCGAATTTCTATGCGGCCAAGGGCGATCTGACCCCCTATCATATGGAGGTGACG
>WFUK01000398.1 GCA_015485015.1 Paracoccaceae bacterium
ATATATTGATAATGCCGCGCCCGGATGGGCCTTTTTGGTTACTATTTTTTCAAGCAATGCCTGAATTTTTTCGATATTGGCCATGTTTCCCCCATAGCCCAAAATATGCAGCAGCGCGCAGATTTCAACCCGCGCATCGGCGACCACGCAAATTGCGCTTTAATTTGGCCGCGCATCTGTTATGCAGCGAAGAGATAAACCAAACAGAAAGCGCTCCAATGACCTATAAACCCAAATCCGAGTTTCTGCATGTGATGCAGTCGCGCGGGTTCATGTCCGACTGCACCGACCTTGAGGGGCTTGATGAAGCACTGATTGCGGGCGTCGTGCCGGGGTATATCGGCTTTGATGCCACGGCGGATAGCCTGCATGTCGGCTCGCTGATCCAGATCATGATGCTGCGCTGGCTGCAAAAGACCGGCCATAAGCCGATTACGCTGATGGGCGGCGGCACCACCAAAATCGGTGATCCTTCAGGCAAAGACGAATCCCGCCCGCAGTTGACGACAGAGAAGATCAACGAAAACATCGCGGGTATTCGCAAGGTTTTCAGCAAGTATCTGGAATTTGGCGATGGCGAAGCCGAGGCGGTGCAGCCTGATAATGCCGAATGGCTGGAGCAGCTGAATTACATCGATTTCCTGCGCGATTATGGCCGCCATTTCACCATCAACCGGATGCTGAGCTTTGATAGCGTTAAGCTGCGGCTGGATCGCGAGCAGCCGCTGACCTTCCTTGAATTCAACTACATGCTGCTACAAGCCTATGATTTTATGGAGTTAAACAACCGGTATGGCTGTATGCTGCAAATGGGCGGCTCGGATCAATGGGGCAATATCGTCAACGGCATCGACCTGACGCGGCGCATTAAGCAAAAATCGGTTTTTGGCCTGACCACGCCGCTGCTGACCAAGGCGGATGGTTCCAAAATGGGCAAATCGGCCTCGGGGGCGATCTGGCTGAACGAGGACCGCCTGAGCGCCTATGAATTCTGGCAATTCTGGCGCAATACGCTGGATGCCGATGTCGGTAAGTTCCTGAAGCTGTTCACGGAAATTCCACTGGATGAATGTGCGCGCCTCGCCGCCCTTGAGGGGGCCGAGATCAACGACGCCAAAATCGCGCTGGCCAATGCCGCCACCGCCATGGCCCATGGCGAAGCCGCCGCCAAAGCCGCCGAGGCCACCGCGCGGGAAGTGTTTGTGAAAGGCGGGGTCGGGGATGATTTGCCCACCGTCACGCTCTCATTGGCCGATATTGGCGAGGGCATCAGCGTGGTGCAGCTTTTCGTGAAATCCGGCCTGTCCAAATCCGGCAAAGATGCCAAGCGGCTGATTAAAGAAGGCGGGGCGAAAATGAATGATGCCCCTGTCAGCGACGCGGGCACCCTGCTTTCACCGGCAGATTTTGGCGAAACGATCAAGCTTTCCGCCGGTAAAAAACGCCATGCATTGGTGAAGGTGTAGGGCACCAATGGTGCGTGGGAGACCACGCACCCTACTCTCCGAGCATCCATTGGGCATCATCCCCGAGGAACGCATCCAGCGCGAAGGCGAAAACTACCTCATGGCTGACCGCATTCCCTTCCATATCAAACACACGGATCGAGCCGATATCGCGGCTTTGCGCGATCACGCGGCCATCGGTTGCGCTCGCCATGCCCGCGCGCCATTCAATGCGAAATCCGGCTTCCTCGATCACCTCGGCTTCCCGCAGCCGCTCCATCGGCCATGCAAGATTGCCCACCTGAATTATCCGTGCCAGTGGCTGAATGCCAAAGGGGGGCGGTGCGCCGCTATATAAAAACGGCCGCGCCGAGCTATCATAGCCATCATACGGATTTTGCCCGTATTGCCGGCGGAACCCCTCTGGCTCGGCCATAATCAGCCCTTCGGGATTGCGCGCGGTAAAATCCGCCAGCGATTCCGTCCAGCTCACAACCTTGCTGAGCTTTTTGCCGGTATATTCCCCGACAATCGCCTCGCCGCCGAATTGCTGCCACCAGCTTTCAGTCTCTCGATCAAACATAATCAGGTTTGAATTGCGTAATTTTCCGCTCACACCAAAGGTCAGCAACCGGCCATCCACGCGGCGATCAAACACGATTTCGGAATTGCATAGCGGACAATAGGTAACTGCGATTGGCATCCCGCCGATTTCGTCATTCACGATTTCATGCCAGTTCAGATAGCGCAGCGGATAGGCGCGCGGGGTTTCGCCCGCTATTTCAACCGTAACCACAGGCTCGCGCAGCGGAATATCGGTCAGGTCAGGGGTGGCAAATTCCGCGCTATTCAGCGCCGGAATACCGTCTTTTGGTGGCCCGCCAGACATGATCTCGATAAATTCAACGCTGGTTTTTTCAAAATCGGTAAGTGGCCATTCGTTTTCCCAAAAGGCAACTTGGGCGATGGCAGGCGCGCTAGAGAATACGAGCGCCGCTGCGGCAAGAGATTTGAGCATTTTGGCCCCCTTTTCAGTCATAGTGAAAAGATGGGCCAAAAGCATGGTTTTATCTAGCCCGTGTCACGAGCTTGTGACAGGGGGTTACTCCGGCGCGCCATCAGCTTTGATATAGGCTCTGGCGATATAATCCGGATTTTCCAGCACTACCTGCCCCGAAACCGGACGCTTGATCGCGTTTACCACATCCATACCTTCGATCACGCGACCAACCACGGTATATTTTCCGTCAAGCGATGGGTATTCCGCAAACATGATGAAAAACTGCGAATTTGCGGAATCGGGCCGGTTTGATCTGGCCATGCCCACCACGCCCGGCACATAGGAAAGATTGGAGAACTCGGCCGGAATATCGGGAAGTTCAGACCCTCCGGTGCCCGCACGGCGCGGATCATAATCCTCATAACCGCCAAATTGCACATCACCGGTTTGGGCCATAAATCCCTCGATCACGCGGTGAAAAGCGATGCCGTTATAGGCCCCTTCGCGCGCTAAAGCCGAAATTTGCGCCACGTGCAGCGGCGCAATATCGGGG
>WFUK01000399.1 GCA_015485015.1 Paracoccaceae bacterium
GGCTATGCTCCAGCAAGGAGGTCTCGGCCAGCTCCACAGCCACACTAAAAACAGCGGCAAAAAGGATAAACCAATGGCGAAATCGGCGGCGCTCTTCCACCAGATCAGTGGCGCGGTTTTTGAAAACGATGATGATCAGGTAAATATAAAGCGCCAAAGTGGTGCCGCTGCGAACAAATGCGATTTGCGGCCAGGTATCGATGAAAAACACCGGAAAAAAGACCAGCAGCGCCGGAACCGCATGCCAAAGACTTGGGCGAAACTCGTCATCAAAAAACGCCAGCCCGGCCCACCATAGAAAAAACGGCGTCATAACCGGCAAAAAGGAAATAAAGCCCCAGATTTCGGCATTCTTGACCAGCGGAGACGGGGCCGAAACCGGTATATAGATAATAACCGAGAGAATAAGTCCGGCAAAAGCGAATTCCAGAAAGCGCATTTTGCGTTTATAAAGCAGGCGCGCGAGCAATAGCGCCAGCACACCGATACTCGCCCCGCGAAATAGCAAATCAAACATAACAATCTGTTCCATTTGGCCGTGCTATCATATCCCAACCGCCATGCAAATTCATATCGGGGTTTATTCATCTGCTCGGCCCATGGTATATGCCCGCCATGACCAAAATTTATATCGACGCCGATGCCTGCCCTGTAAAAGACGAAACCTTGCGAGTGGCGGATCGCCACAAGCTGCGGGTTTATATCGTGTCCAATGGCGGGCTGCGGCCAAATCCGCATCCGCTGGTCGATATTGTGGTGGTGGATGATGGCCCAGATGTGGCCGATATGTGGATCGCGGACCGTATAAAGCGTGGCGATATTTGCATCACCGGAGATATCCCGCTGGCGGCAAAATGCCTTGAAAATGGCGGGCGGGCGCTGCGCCATAATGGCGATACATTCACCAAAGCCAATATCGGCAACCAGCTGGCCATGCGCGACCTGATGAACGATATGCGCGCGGCAGACCCGTTTCACCAAGGGCGCGGCAAGCCGTTTTCCAAGGCGGATCGCTCCAATTTCCTGAATGCGCTGGAGCGCGAGGTGCAGGCGGCCAAGCGTGAAAATGGCTGATCTGCAAATTGATTTCACCACCGGCGCGGTGGCGCATCGCTTGCGCTTTGGCGGCGGGCGCGGGCAGGATTTGCCCAAGGCGATCGGGCTTAAAAAAGGTGCCAACCCGCATGTGGTGGATGCCACGGCCGGGCTGGGGCGGGATGCGTTTTTGCTGGCTTCCTTAGGCGCGCGGGTGACGCTGATCGAGCGCTCGGCCAAAATGCACGCGCTGCTGGGGGCGGCGCTGGAAAAGGCGGCGAAGGGCGAGATGGCGGAGATTATTTCGCGGATGGAGCTATTATCCGGCGATGCCAAAGCCCTGCTGCCCTGCCTGGCGCCGGAGGTGATCCTGCTGGACCCGATGCACCCGCCACGGGGCAATTCGGCGGCGGTAAAGCAGGAAATGCGGCAGCTACGAGAGATCGTCGGCGAAGACCCCGACGCGGCAGAGCTGATCGGGGTGGCGCTCAGATCCGCGCAAAACCGCGTGGTGCTGAAATGGCCGCGCAAGGCTGGCCTGCCCGAAGGCATCCCCGCGCCCAGCCATCAAATATCGGGAAAATCCACCCGTTATGATGTCTGGATGCGCTAGGATTTAGACCCGAGACCAGCCCTACCACGCCAGCCTTGGCAGCGAAAATGTCGGGGTGACGGGGCTATCCTTTATCGCTTGATCGCCGTCGCCTGCGTGAATACCGCTTTTGATAAATACCGTATCCAGCCCCGCCGCGCTGGCACCGGCAATATCGGTGCGTAGGGAATCGCCAACCATCAGCAGGTGACCGCCCAGCATTTCTTCTGCCATCTTGAATACCGCCTTATGAGGCTTTCCCATCCAGCGGGCATCGCCGCCCATGCGCAGGTAAGCCTCCACCAAAAGCCCCGCACAAGCCACCGTTTTATCGCCGCGCCCGACCCGCAAATCGGGGTTGCCGCAAATCATCGGCAGGTTGCGGGCAAGGGCGGTTTGCAGCAGGCTGGTGTAATCGTCAGGGGTTTCATTGTCACCAATGCCGGTGACCAGCACAAAATCGGCCTCGCTGATCTGGGCGACCGGCTGATAGCCTTCGGGAACAATCTCGCGGGTGCGCTCGGGGCCTTGGAAATAGTAGTGCTTGCCGAATTCCGCCCCGCCGAGCGTTCGAAATACCGCCTCTCCCGAGGTCATCGCGCGGGCGGTCAGGGCTTCGGGCAGGCCAAGCCGGATCAAGGCATCGCGCACCCGATGAGCGCGTAGCGGCATATTGGAAAGAAATGCATAAGGAATGCCCGCCTCCGTCAGCCCTTGCAGGCTATCAATCGCGCCAGAAAAGCAGGCCTCGCCATTATGGATAACCCCGTAGATATCAAACAGGATGCCATCATAACGGGGGGCGACCTCTGAAAGGCCGGTCAGGTTTTGCATGGTTTGATCTCCGGTTTGCCATGGGTATTCGCCCATTATATAAGCCAACCCCCCGAAGACCACGCCAAATACCGGCCTTTGGCGTTATCACGGCGATTTATGAGCGCAGAGCTTAAGCCTCGCGAATATCGGCCCAGATCGGCATATGATCCGAGGCGCGCCGCGCGGCTTTGCAGCTATGCACCCCGCCTCTTTCCAGCGCCAGCTCGGGGCTGAGCGCGATTTTATCCAGCCCGACCATGGGCTTGAGCGTAGGAAAGCTATGCCCGGGGGTGTGGATCTTAAATTGCCCGCCCAGCGCTGTCAGGTTTCGGCTTTTGCGGCTCCATTCGTTAAAGTCGCCCATGATCAGGGTGGGCAGCGGGGGTAATGCCGCCAGAAATCCGGCAATCCGCGCCACCTGCGCCTGCCGGTCCCGCCGCAGCAGGCTTAGATGCAGCCCCACCACCCGCAATCCAGCAAGATCCACCACCGCCGCGCCGCGTGGCTCCAAGCCCGGCAGCGCGAGGGTGTGCGCGTCAACCACCGCCGTGCCTTTGCGCAGCAATATCGCATTGCCATGCCAGCCGATGCTATCAGGCCGCAGCGCCAGATCCACCACCTCCAGATCGGTATGTTGTGCAATCAGCGCGCGCGGCAGGCTGCTGATGCGCTTGCCAAAGCGCCGGTCTACCTCTTGCAGCGCCACGATATCCGCATCCATTGCCGCCAGCACCGATAGCACCCGCAAGGGATCGCGCCGATAATCCAGCCCCACGCTTTTTCGTATATTATAGCTCGCTATCCGGGTCATCGACCGCTCCTTTTGGCAATATATAAGCCCGAATACCGTTTTTTGAACCCCGCACTGCTTGCCCGCACCGTCCGGCGCACCTACCTTAAAGCCAAGGAGACCGCGCCTATGAGAATCGCACGGCAGAATTACGTTGTTTATCTGATCTGGATGTTTTTGGCGGGCGAAATGCTGGTTTCGCTTTGGCTCACCCAATGGAGCGTGGCTTTTGTTGCCGCCTTCACCCTTGGCCTTTCGCTATTACCGGCGTTATTTGCCGAGCGTTTCGGGGTGCGCCTGCCGATGACCTTTGCGGCTTTGGTGGTGGTGTTTTTGTTTGCCACGCTGTTTTTGGGCGAGATCGGCGATTTTTACGAGCGGTTCTGGTGGTGGGATGTGCTGCTGCATAGCGGCTCGGCGATCGGCCTTGGCCTGATCGGATTCGTGCTGGTATTTATGCTGTTTCAGGGCGATCGCTTTGCCGCCCCGCCCTTGGCGCTGGCGGTTTTATCCTTTTGCATCGCCGTCAGCATGGGCGCGCTTTGGGAAATATTCGAATATTCGATGGATCAGATATTTGGCCTGAATATGCAAAAATCCGGGCTGGAAGACACGATGTGGGATTTGATCGTCAACACCATCGGGGCCAGTATCGGGGCCATTGCCGGCTATAATTATCTGCGAGGGCGAGGCTTTGCCGGATTGGCTCGGATGATTGACCAATTCGTGCAGACCAACAAAAAATTCTTTCGTAAAAACAAATAGCCGTAGGGTGCGTGGTTTTCCACGCACCGCTCAGGCCAAAGGTGCGTGGGGACCACGCACCCTACAGGCTGGCCTCCAGCGCCTTCACAATGGCGTCGCCCATCTCGGATGTGGAGGCGGGCTTGCCACCAGCGGCCTGCATCAGATCAGCCGTGCGGGTGCCGTCAGCCAATACCTGCTCGACCGCCGCTTCCAGCCGATCGGCCTCGGCCCCTTGATCAAAGGAATAGCGCAGCGCCATGGCAAAGCTCAGCACGCAGGCCGACGGATTGGCCAGCCCCTGCCCCGAGATATCGGGCGCAGACCCATGCACCGGCTCATACATCGCCTTGGGCCGACCATTTTCCATCGGCACCCCGAGGCTGGCGGAGGGCAGCATACCAAGGCTGCCGGTGAGCATCGCCGCGCAATCGGACAGGATATCGCCAAACAGATTATCGGTGACAATTACATCAAATTGCTTGGGGGTGCGCACCAGCTGCATGGCGCAATTATCGGCATACATATGGCTAAGCTCGACATCGGGATAATCCTCGGCCCCGATTTTGCTCACCACCTCGCGCCACAGAATGCCGCTCTCCATCACATTGGCTTTTTCCACCGAACACAGGCGATTATCGCGCTTGCGGGCCAGCTCGAAAGCCGAGCGCGCCACGCGGTCGATCTCTGATTCAGTATAGCGCTGGGTATTGATCCCCACCCGCTCGCCGTTTTCCTCGAAAATCCCGCGCGGCTCGCCAAAATAGCTGCCCGAGGTCAGCTCCCGCACGATCATGATATCCAGGCCGGAAACCAGCTCTTTTTTCAGGCTGGAGAAATCGGCGAGGGCATCAAAGCATTGCGCGGGGCGCAGATTGGCAAACAGGTCCATTTCCTTGCGCAGCCGCAGCAATCCGCGCTCGGGCTTCACGCTGAAATCGAGGTCGTCATATTTCGGGCCACCCACCGCGCCGAGCAGCACTGCGTCTACCTCCTGCGCTTTGGCCATGGTTTCGTCGGTCAAAGGGGTGCCATGGGCATCATAAGCCGCGCCGCCAACAAGACCTTCGGAAAGGTCGAATTTCAACCCGCGCTTGGCATCAAACCAGCCCATGATTTTCTTGACCTCGTCCATCACTTCGGGGCCGATGCCGTCACCGGCGAGGATAAGAATGGAGGGGTTGCTCATGGCGGGTTCCTTTGTTGAAATTGCTCCTCTCTCGGGTATCGCTTCACGGCGGAATCGTCAAGTATCGCAAAGCGGCTTGATGGCATCCCCCAGCAGATCATAGACGCGGCGAATGCGCGGGCTGTGGCGCAAAGCCTTGGCCGCCACCAGCCAGACCGGCAGCGCCTGCATGGGCAAATCGGGCAGCACCTGCACCATGCCCTTGGTCGCCAGCCCGAGCCGCAGCTGGGTGGCCCCGATGCCGCAGCCCGCCTTGGCCAGCTCCCAATAGGTGGCCTGATCATCGCAGCGCAAGGCAAAATCTTCGCGGCTGCGCACCACGCCCAAGCCGCGCATGGCGTCGATGATCGCGGGATTGCGATCAAAGCCGATAAAATCATGGGCACCGATTTCGGTAAAACTCTCGGGCATGCCTCGCGCCTTCAGGTAGCTTTCATGGGCAAAAAGTGCGGTTTTAAGGGTGCCAAGCTTGCGCGCGACCACGTCTTCTTGCGTGGGGCGATACATGCGGATGGCAATATCGGCCTCGCCAAATAGCAGGTTTTCCGAGGAATCACTTGGTGCGAGTTCAAGCTGGATCTCCGGCTCTGCGCGGTGGATATGCGCGAGAATTGGCGGCAAAGTATAATGCGAAAAAACCTTGGAGGCCGTGATCCGCACCGTGCCTTTCAGGCTTTGGGATTGCCCCGCCGCCACAAGGCTCAAGCGCCGCGCCGCCTCTTGCATTTGCGCCGCCATCGGCAGCAGCGCCTCGCCCGCCTCGTTCAGCACCAACCCGCGCGGCTGGCGCACAAACAAGCTGGTATTCAGCGCCGCTTCGATCTTGGCGATCTGGCGGCCAAGGGTTGGCTGACTCTGGCCAAGGCGGCGCGCCGCTTCCGATAGCGAACCCGCTTCGGCGACACAGATAAAGGCCTGAAGCAAAGACCAATCGAGGGTGTTGAGTTTATCCATACGTAATTGAATAGCATATCTACATATTATCGCAATTTATATTCATACTTGTGGATGCAAAAAGGGGATAGCAAAATGGAGAACAACATGAACACCGTATTGATTTTAGGCGCATCCGGCAGCTTTGGCCGCAATTGCGACGAGGCTTTTGCCAAGGCAGGCTGGAATATCCGACGCTTCAAACGTGGTAAAGACGACATGAACATGGCCGCCAAGGGGGTCGATGTTATCGTCAACGGGCTGAACCCGCAGAACTACAAGGGCTGGGCGACCGAGCTACCCAAAATCGCAGCGCAGGTGGCAGGTGCCGCGATCTCCAGCGGTGCAACCGTGATTCAGCCGGCAAATGTCTATAATTACGGCGCGCAAGCCGGCGAGTGGCAAGCCAATACCCCGCACCAGGCCACCACCAGAAAGGGCAAGGCGCGCATAGAGATGGAGCGGATTTTGCGCCAATCCGGCGCGCAGATTATCCTGCTTCGCGGCGGAGATTTTCTCGATACCCGACTCAGCGGCAATTTCTTTGATTTCCTGATCAGCAAGCTGAACAAAGGGCGGTTTATCTATCCGGGGCGGGCAGATGCGCCGCATGCATGGGCCTATTTGCCCGATATGGCGCGGGCCGCCGTCGGGCTGGCCGAGCGCCGCGAGGCGCTTGGACGGGTTGAGGATATTCCCTTTGCCGGGCATACCTTGACCGGCGAAGAAATTCGGGCGGCGTTGTCGAGGTTGACCGGGCAGCCGGTCAAGATCAAGCCGTTTCCGTGGCTCATGATGAAGTTGCTTTCGCCGTTTTGGGGCTTGGCGCGGGAGATGCAGGAAATGCGATATTTGTGGGACCTGCCCCATAGCCTGTCGGGCAAAAAGCTACAGGAGATCTTGCCGGATTTCAAAAATACCGAGCTGCAAGAGGTGCTGAAAAAAGTGGTGGGATAGCGGCCAGCCGCGCTATTCACCTGTGAGCGACAGATCGGCCCAGATAATCCGGTGGCGCGCCTGTGCTGCGGCCAAAAGCGCGCTATCCTCTGGCCAGAAAACACCGGAATCCAGCAGCTTTAGCCGCCTGTCGGGCAGCACATAATCCACCTGCATCCGGCCGGTTCTTTCCCATTCAACGGTGTCTTGCGCCGGCATGGCTTGCAGGCGCGGATGGGCCAATAGGGCCTGCAGGGCCGGTTTCCGGCTCTCCCCGCGCAGGGGGTCCGCGTTCAGATCGGCAAGCAGCACCACCGGATCACTGGAGATCGCGGCACCTGCCACCTGCGCTGCGATTTTGGGTAGCTCGGTCGCCCAGCCCTTGTAGTTCTGCGGGTTCAGCCCGTTGACGA
>WFUK01000400.1 GCA_015485015.1 Paracoccaceae bacterium
GATGGACCTGTTGGTATTCGGGATCGTGGCTGCCATCGCGGGGGCGCTGGGGGCATGGATCGGGGGCTGGGTCGATGGCAAAAAAGGCCCGATGCCGGTGGTTGTCTTTAGTATTTTCTCGCTGGTTCTGGTGACCATCGCGGTGCTGACCATCACAAAAGACACGGTGTTTATGGTCTATGTAGGCGAAGATTCCAGCCTGCCGACCATTGCGTTTATCATTTGTGGCGCGGTTATCGGCGCGGCGGGTGGCTCGATGCAGGCCTCGTCCCGCACCTTGGTGGTGCAGTTTGTGGATGGCAAATTGCCGATGACGGAAGCTTTCGGGATTTATGCAATGGCAGGCAAGGCGACCGCCTTTGTCGGCCCTGCATTGGTGGCACTGGTGACCGATTTCTCCGACAGCCAGCGTATTGGCCTAACGCCGGTCATTCCGATTCTGATCATCGGGCTGTTATTGCTATTGGCCGCCAAAAAGCGCGCGGCAGCCAGCGTATGAAGGGATTGGGCTTGATCGCGGCGCTGGCCATGGCAAGCCCGGCTTTGGCCGACCCGCCGGCAAAGGCGTTGTTTAGCGCGGTTACTACCCCCTCAAGCCAGCGCGCCGCGCCGCTTGGCTCTTATGCGCGCGGCTGCCTGGCGGGGGCGGAGCAGCTGCCCGAAAGCGGGCCGACATGGCAAGCGATGCGCCTTTCGCGCAATCGGCATTTCGGCGATCCAAGCCTTGTGCGCTTCATCGAGCGGCTGGGGCAATCGGCCACCGAAATCGGCTGGAACGGCATTTATGTTGGCGATATGAGCCAGCCGCGCGGGGGACCGATGAATGGCGGGCATAAAAGCCACCAAATCGGGCTGGATGTGGATATCTGGCTTTTGCCGCCTGAGCGCCTTGATTTAAGCGCGCGGCAGCGCGAGAATATATCCTCGCTCAATGTGCGCTCAAATGACCAGCGTTCGGTCAATCAAAACTGGCGGCCAGAGCATCTGGCCCTGCTGCGCGCTGCCGCCGAGGATCGTTCTGTGGCGCGGATATTTGTGGCCGGGGCGATTAAAATGCAGCTTTGCGCCGAGGCCACGGGCGATCGGCGCTGGCTGCGCAAAATCCGGCCGTGGTGGGGGCATAACACCCATTTTCATGTGCGGCTGAATTGCCCGCGCGGGGCGCGCAATTGCGAAGAACAGGCCGCGATTCCGGCGGGTGATGGCTGCGAGGCCGCAAAATGGTGGGTGACGGATGCGCTCAACCCGCCGGCCGAGACCCCAAATACCACGCCAACGCCACCGCGACCCGAGCTGGTATTGGCGGATCTGCCCCGGCAATGTAGCGCGGTGCTGGAGGCCCCATGATACGTTTTATTTTGGCGTTTAGCCTGTGGATTTCGCCGGCGCTGGCCAGCGAGGGCTTCCGGTTTTTGTCCGAAATCCCGCTGGAAATGGATAGCGAGGCTTTTGGCGGGTTTTCCTCGTTGGAGATCTCGGCTGACGGACAGACACTGGTCGCCACATCGGATCGTGGCAACTGGCTGCGCGCCAATATCCGGCGCGAGGGCGGGGTGATTCTGGGGCTGGAGGCGGCCAGATTATCACCAATTCTGGATTCCACCGGCAAGCCGCTGGACGGCTATAATACCGATGCCGAAGGGCTGGCAATGGCGGCGGACGGGTCTGTTTATGTATCATTCGAGGGCAACCATCGGGTGATGGTGCAGTCGGATCTGGCTGCGATCCCGGATTTTGTGCCCAAACATCCGGATTTCCCAAAGCTGCAAAACAATTCCGGCCTGGAGGCGCTGGCGGTGGATGAAAACGGCATGCTGATCGCCATCCCTGAGCGCTCGGGCGGTTATGAGACGCCTTTTATTGTCTATCGTTTAATCGATGGCAGTTGGAATACCGATTGGTCGATCCCGCGCGAGGGGGAATATCTGGTGACGGGGGCGGATGTATTTGAGGGCCAGCTATATGTGCTGGAGCGGGATCTGGAGGGGCTGTTCGGCTTTACCAACCGCATCCGCCGCTTTGATATGGCCAGCGGGTTGCAAGAGGCCGAAACCCTGCTCACCACCCCTGCCGGAAGGTTTGACAATCTGGAGGGGATCGCGATTTGGAAAACCGAGGATCAGGAGGTGCGGGCGCTGTTGATCTCGGATGACAATTTCAGGTTTTTCCAGCATAGCGAACTAGTGGAATTTGCGCTTGTGCCAATGCCGTGAGAGGGCCGTTCGCTTAGGCGGATTTATTCGCCGCAGCTGGCTCGATCGAGCAAAACATCTGGTGCAAAAGCTCGATCATCTTGGTGGCTTTTTGATCGCCGAGCGAATAGTAAATCACCTTGCCATCACGGCGGGAATTTACCAGCCCTTCCAGCCGCAGCCGCGCCAGTTGCTGGCTTACCGCCGCCTGGCGCGAAGATAGCAGGTTTTCCAGCTCGGTTACGGATTTTTCACCCGATACCAGATGGCACAGGATCATCAAACGGCCCTCATGGGCGAGGGCTTTCATAAAGTCGGTGGCTGAAGTGGCGCTTTGAATTACATTGGTAATCGCGTCCTCGGACACGGAGTCGGTCTCTACCGGCATTGTCATCAGCTTCCTTCCGCATTTTGCTCTGGCAATTTGCTTAACATACGACCGAGCAAACCCCAAAAGAAATCTTGCCCCGGATAGCCCACCAAGCGGGCAATCTCCTGTCCGTCATCGATCAATACAAATGTCGGGGTATAGATAGGCTCCGAGACAATGGTAATCCCTTCGGGTAGCGGGGCATCGATATCCATGCGCAAGAGCGGCGCGCGGCGGCCTTCTTCGGTTTTTGGATAGATCGGGCCGATTTCCTGCCGCCATTGTTCGCAATAGGGACAGCCATCTTCTTCGAACATAATAAGAATAGTTTCGGCCCGCGCAGGTGCCCAAAAGGCCAATGAAAGCACAGCCACCAGCAGAATGTTGGGTATCCAAGAATAGAATCGCATTTTTTCAGCCCTTTACATATCGATGTATGGCAATATGATTCCCACAGAATCACTTTATTTGCAAGGCAGGGTTTTTATGGGCTTTGATCCTAGTTTTCTCACAGCAATTACCGCGGGGTTACTTTCGTTTCTTTCGCCATGTATTTTGCCGATTGTGCCGTTTTACCTGAGTTATATGGCCGGGCTTTCTATGCAGGAGCTGACCGAGGAAAACCAGATAGCGCCCGGAGCCAAGTTTCGGCTGGTGCTGTCATCGGTGTTTTTTGCGCTTGGCGTGATCACCATATTTGTGCTGCTCGGCATGGGGGCCACGGCGCTTGGCAGGGGGCTGGGGCAATATAAAACCGAGCTTGGCTATGTGGCGGCGCTTATATTGGCGGCCTTTGGCGCGCATTTCCTTGGCCTGATTCGCATTCCGTTTCTTTACCGCGAGGCGAAGATTGATTCGTCTTCGGTAAAGCCGGCCTCTTATATCGGCTCTTATCTGATCGGGCTGGCCTTTGGTTTTGGCTGGACCCCTTGCGTCGGGCCGGCGCTCTCGCTGATCCTGTTTATTGCGGCGGATCAGGATAGCCTGATGCAAGGCGCCAGTCTTTTGTTTGTTTACGGCGCGGCGATGACCTTCCCGTTTGTGCTGGTGGCGCTGTTCTCCGGCCCGTTTTTGAAATTCATCAAGCGGCATCGCAATGTTATGGGCCATGTCGAAAAGGTTATGGGCGCATTTTTGATCCTGTTTGCGCTGTTGATTGTAACCGGACAGGTTTCGGCCATTGCGCAATGGATGATTGATACTTTCCCTGTATTTACCACTTTTGGATAACCCCGAGGAGATAAGATGTTGAAAAAACTACTGATCGCACTAGCGTTTGTTGCCGCCCCGTTTGCCGGCGCGGCACAAGAGGTTTACGAGGTGGAAATGGGCGATGACGGGCTGCACAAGCCCACATGGCTGCGCGAAACCTTTCTGGATATGCGCGAAGATCTGGCCGAGGCGAATGCGCTGGGCCTTCGGCTGGCGCTGATTGTGGAGCAGCGCGGCTGCATCTATTGCAAAAGAATGCATACCCAAATATTTCCGATCCCCGAAATCGATGCGGTGATCCGCGAGAATTATTTTTTTGTGCAGATCAATATGTTTGGCGATCTGGAGGTGACAGACTTTGATGGCGAGGTGCTGCCCGAGCGTGATATCGTGAAAAAATGGGGGGCTTTTTTCACCCCTACTATCTTGTTTATGCCCGAGGAAGCCCCCGAATCCGGGAGTGCCGGGGATGCGGCTGTAGCGGTTATGCCTGGCGCTTTTGGCAAGTTTATGACCCTGAATATGCTGAATTGGGTTCTGCTTAGAGGTTATGATACCGACGAGCATTTTCAGAAGTATCACGCTAGAATGCTAGAAACACAGCTGAATCGTTAAGGTATACCGTAGGATACGTAATAATATTACAAAAATCCATTCGGCAATTCATATTTGTGATTGAAATACCGGTGGAACTGGGTATTGTAATGTCACAATGTGTAACGCGTATAAAGTCGTCAAAAAGGCGGTAATTGCGTTTAATAACTAAATATCTGGGAGAGTAATACATGATAAATAAGAAGCTTCTCGCCATTTGTGCTTCGGCTGCGACTTTCGCAACTGTCGCAACGGGCCAGGTCGCGCCTGGCGAGGTGGTGTTCGGAGAGACAGGGGCTGTTGAAGCCTCGCTCACCGGTGTTGCCGGAGATCCGGTAAATGGCGCCTCGGTGTTCAAAAACCGCAAAAAAGGCAATTGTCTGGCATGCCACGGAAACTCGGCAATGCTGGATCAGCTTTTCCATGGGGAAATCGGGCCTTCGCTTGACGGCACGGGTAGCCGCTGGTCCGAAGCCGAGCTGCGCGGTATTTTGGTGAATTCCAAAAACACCTTTGACGGCACAATGATGCCGGCCTTCTATGTGGATAGCGGTTTCACCCGCATTCTTCCGAAATTCGAAGGCAAAACAAACCTCTCGGCTCAAGAAGTCGAAGATGTTTTGGCCTATCTGCAAACCCTTAGCGAGTAATTCGGTGTCACGGATGCTCAAGAATCAGGAGAATAATATGAGTTTTACAAGACGCGACACCCTTGTCATGGGTGCCGGTGCGGCGGCGGCAACCATGTTGCCTATGTC
>WFUK01000401.1 GCA_015485015.1 Paracoccaceae bacterium
AATCACCACCGCAAACGCCACCATAATCGCCGCCAAAATCACAATCACCAGATCCAGCGCCCGCTTATCGGCCAAGGCCATCGGGGCCGAAACGATCTGCGCGCCAATGGTTTCGCCCAATTGCCAGCCAAAACCGCCATCCGGCCCGTAAAGATCAAGCATCGCAGCCGGCGCGATATCGGGGGTGGAATGGCAGGCCAGGCAGCTTTCTTTGGTGATGGTAAAGGGAAATGCCACCACATAAGAGCGCCCGGCATCGGTTTCGCGAATCGATACCACGCGATCAAGGCTTTGATCGGCGCGCAATTCCTCGATCATCGCCGCCTCCCAGTCATTTGCCAGATCGTCCGGGTTGGTCGGGTTTAGCGCGGCCTCTTTATAGGTGTATTCGGGGAAGCTTTCCTGAAAGCGGGCAAAAACCGTTTGGGCCGAGAAAGACGGCACCGAATTCGGGATAAACAGGATAGCGTTATCATCCGCCAAAAGCGGGGTAATGCCCGTTGAGGTATAATGGCGGACGGCGAGCGCGTTGGAGCGAATCATCGCGATTTCGTTTTCGATTTCCTCAAGCACGTTTTTCTGCGCGGCCTGATAGGTTAAAAACGAGGCCGCTCCGATCCCGATAAAACATGCTGTAACCAAAACAAGGTTAAACTTTGTCCGCAATTTCATGACTGATTCCTTTTTCCCCTAGGCACATTCATAAATAAATGTATTACTGTCAGGTAACTTACGACAAAACAATATTATTTGATATACAGATTCTTCGCCGTATATGGAAACAGGTGTACCTCATGTCTAGACTGATAATTGTAACTTTGCTGACCCTGATCCAGCCTTTTATCGCCGCCGCGCAAAATAGCCCCGGGCCGAACGAAGTGTCGATTGTGGCATTGATTGTTACCTCTGAAGGCGAAACACCGGTTTCCCTTGGCGTAACCCAGACCCTCGAATCGCTCGACGCCCAAACCCTGACCGCTAATGCCCCCAATGCCTCGCAGCTGCGCTCGGTGCTAAAGCGCTTTACCGCCGCCGCCATCGATACCGATGTGGCGCTGGTCTATTATGATGGCACCGTGCTGCGCATCGGGGATCGTGAATTTGTAGCCCCCGGCGGGATCGAGCTGCGCCGGCCCTCTGATCTGCTGACCAGAGCCATTCCGCTATCGGCCTTTGCCCGCGCGACCGCGCTGGCCGCCAATGGCGGGGCGGTGCTGGTGCATTCTTCGGTGCAGAATATTACCCTGATTGACGGCGTGACCCTTGTGCAGGATGCGCCGATCGCCAGAAGCGGCACCAGCCCGATTTTATTTGCCAGTTCCAGCGCCGCCGTCAGCCTTGCCAACGGGCTGGAAAACATGGTGGCCACCGAGGGCGATATCGACCTCACCGAAGCCTTGCGCGCCCTGGCTTCGCTTGACGGGGTAAGCATTTCACAACAGCCAACCCGCGCGGCCCTGTTGCGCAAAATAACCCCGCCTGTGGCTGTCGTTATCCAAAATCCGGTAGCCGAAGCAGCCGCATCTGACGAAGGCGAGGCCGGCATGGCCCTGCCGCAGGTCGAGGCACCTGCCACCGATCCCGCACCGGCAGAGGCCGAAACCGCCGCCGCGACGGATGTTGCAAGCGAATCCGAGCCAACCTCGGATCAAGCCGAGCCAGCAGCCCCGGCACCTTCCATCGACGTTCTAAAAGCCAATCAAGACGCCCTTAGCCGTGCAGAAAAGCGCATTTTGCAGCGCCACCTGCGCAATCTCGGCTTTTACCGCGGGCTGATCGACGGCATTTTCGGCCTCCAGACCGAACGCGCAATTTCCGCCTATCAGAAATCCGTCGGGGCCGATGTTACGGGTGTTTTGAACGGCGAACAGTTGCTGGCGCTTAGCGAATAATTTGCTTCGGTAAAATATTTATCCTATGTTGATTCCATTGGAATGCTTTTTGGCCCGTGCAGTTTGAGGTGAGATGCTAAAATCTTTTTTCCTGATCTTTTTCGCAATGCTGCCCATGTCTGCTTTGGCGCAGGGCAGGGTGGCTTTGCTGATCGGAAATTCGGATTACCAGCTTGACCAGCTTGACCTGCCCAACCCCTCAAATGATGCCAATGCGCTGGGCGACAAGCTGGACGAGCTTGGCTTTCAGGTCATCAAAGCGATTGATACCTCGCAAGCCGAGGTGGAAACCGCGCTTGCAGAATTTTCCATCGCTGCGGAAAATGCCGAAATGGCGGTGTTTTTCTTTGCCGGTCACGGGGTGCAGGTCTCGGGTGAAAACTATCT
>WFUK01000402.1 GCA_015485015.1 Paracoccaceae bacterium
GGCGGGGTGTTTGCGATTGGTGAGGGCTTGCCTGATTTGCGGGTGGTGCGCGCGGGGCGAACCATGGCTGGGCGCGGCTGGGCGGGGGTGGTGTCTCGTGGGGCCTATACCGTGCAAAACGTGCGGCTAAGGCCGATCACCAAGGGCTGGGTTTACCTTTTGATCGCGGCGTTTTTCTCGTTACTGGCATGGCGGATCGAGGGGCGGTAAACCGCGCGCCTCAGCTTTTACGGCCGGGGTCCAACGCCTCTTCGTCGCAGTTTACCTCAACCAGATGGGTCATTTCGGCCATCATGGCCTCGTGCTGTTGGCTCTGGTTATCGGCTTTGATCGGGGGCGCTATAGCGGTTTCTTTGCTGGTGTAATGCTGCATAAACAGGCCCATTACATGGCGAACCCCGTTTTCCATTATGCCGCGTGAATCGCCGGCATAATACCGGCCTCTGGTTTGCGGTCCGGTGATGATTTCATAGGACGGATAATAGGCGCAATCGGCATTTGATTGGCAAATATTCTCGGCGGCGACCCGCAAAACCGATTTTGAATAGGTGGTGGAGACCAGCACATGACGATCTTCTGCGGTCGCGATAAGCGGCACAGGCGAAACGGTGATAATGATTTTTGCCTCGGGATTCACCGATCGTAAGCGCTGGATAAAGGCGTTCATATCGGCGGTAACTTCATCGACGCTGAAATTCGCGAATTTGTGGAGGGTTTTGTCAAAATCTCCGGCAGCCACCCCCGGGCAAAGCGGATAAACAGCGCCATCATCGGCGGAATACCAGGTTTCGGTCAGGCCAAGGGTGAAGATAAATACATCCAGATTTTCAAAAGCCTCGCGCACGGCGGCAAAATGCTGGGCGCGGTCGCGCGTCAGCTCGGCAACACTGGCAAATCCGTCGGGCTGGATGCGCGGGCGAAAGGGATCGGCAAAATTTCCATCGGGGCGGGTCCAGATATTATCCTTGGGCACATAGCTGCCATAGGCGCGGTCAAAAAGCTGAAGAAGCTGGCGCGAGGTGTAGATATTGCCATAGCGGGCGGAAAAATCGCCATAGCCATATTCCTGCGCGATCTTGGTATTGGCTATCGGATGCGCGGGTTCGGTGACAAAAAAGTTGAAATCCTCCCGCGCCAGATAGCGGGCGATATGCTGGGCAAAGCAGCTGCCGGCGGTGACCACCTTATCGCTGGGCGAAATGGTAAAGTCGCCCTTAACCACGGGATCAACTTCCTTAAAATCAAGGTTGGAAATGGAGCGTTTCCAAAAGGCATAATCGGCATAGGTTGAATAGGGGGTCTGGCTCATGCGGCTGGCTCGGGTTTGGAGGTGACAGAAATGATATTGCGGATCACGGCGGCACCGTAGGCCTCGTTGCCATGGGTGGGGTCATTATTCCAGTATTCTTGCCGCAAATAGCCGTCTTTGTCTTGTGTGTTTTCAGGGGCTTTTAGATAGATAATGCCAGTGTTTTGGCAAATATCTTCAACGATTGCAGAGTAGGCCCGCCAAAGCTTATAGCGCAAAAGCACGGGGGAAATGCCAAGTTCCGCCATTTTTGTCCTGAATGGGCCGGGGAATTTCTCGATATGGGCATCGCTTGGAATCGGCGGCGGGCTTTGCAATTGGTAAACCGGCGTCGCTTCCGGCGTGGCCTTTCGAATATCCTCCAGCAGGCAGCGCGCCTTAACCGTCATGGCGCGAAATCGCTGCTCGATAAACGCGGCAGGAATGATCTGACGGGTGTCGAGCAGCGGCAGGGTTTTTTCGCTTTTTAGCGTGAAATCAAATGGTTGCGGGTGGTTGAGCAACGCCAGAATATTATGCTCGTTCCCGTAGGCCAGGCAGATGATCAAATCTCTGTTCTGGACCCGCTCGCGAATATCCGATTTGAAGGCCGGATGCACCTCGGGCGCCTGTCCATCCGATACAATCGGCGTGTATTCCGGGATGGTAAGCTGCAAAAAGCTGGGATTTATCTCGGGGAAATCCTGATGTTCGGCGGCGGTTTCCAAGGCGGTTAAATGGCTATGCCCGGTAAAAAGGATGTTCATGGCCAAGCTTAGCCCTTCCCTTGCTGCGATCGAAAATCCGTTAATCTGCTGCCACTCATTATATGGAAGGCGATGCGGGATTGCAATTACCAGCGGGCTGCGTAACGTGTGGAGAATTAGGAGGCCAAATGGCCGAGTTTATTGTTAGAGGGAGATTTCATAACCGGCTGAAGTGGCTGGTATAATCAGAAGTTCTGCAAGCCCGAGTGGCGCTTGAACGGTGTTTTCATTTTGCTTCCCCGTTTTTCCTGGGTGTTACCCAAGGAACTGCGTGGAATTTTTCCTGAAGCAGAAATGGAGACTTATGATGTCTATGAAATCTCAAAATACCAAACGCGCGGCGAATGCGCTGCCTGTCCCAAAAGATGACTTTGTTGTCTGGGACGATGCGCTTTCGCAACTCGGTCGGCGGGTGCGCAAGTCCCGCGAGACGTGGATTGTGCAGACTAGAGTTGAGGGTAAGACCAAACGCAGGACGCTTGGCGCTTGTGGTGAGATCAAGATCGAAGCGGCGCGGGTGTTGGCGCAAGCGTATCTTGATGAATTGACTAACCCGAACGCAGTTGCACAGGGCGACACAACGCTGGCAGAGTTTGCGGAGCGGTTTCTAGAAGACTGTAGCGGTCAATGGAAACCTACCACCCTAAAGGGGCATCGCCACAATCTCACGGGCCAGATATTGCCATTCTTTGGAACGCGCCGCCTTGCCGGAATTGGGCGGGGTGATGTGCTGGATTGGCAGCGCGGGCTTGCGCATTTGGCGGGTACTCGCAATCGAGCGTTGGCCGTGCTGTCTTCGTTGATGTGTATTAGTTCAGACTTGATCTGACACCGCCCCCAATTTCAGCGAACTGAACTGGGAGCGGCGCGCCCATTGATAAGGGCGATGGTTACCGTTTTGATGGTGGTGCACACCAACCACAAAACGAGGAAACCACAATGTTGAATACTAACGAGAAGATCATCAAACACAAAGTCGGCCTGCTGAACCTTGCCGAAGAGCTGGGCAACGTATCTAA